>NZ_JAJALF010000031.1:0-41556 GCF_020514995.1 Leisingera sp. McT4-56
GGCCCGATATTGCGCATCGCTGGCGTTATGGAGCATGAAACCCTGATCCGCCTTGCGATCTTTCTGGCCCTGTTTGCGCTGCTCGCCGCGGCAGAGGCCGGGCTGGCCGTCCAGGGTGCGCTGCACCCCGCCCGCCAGCCGGTCCAGGCGCTGGAGGGCGGCACCCTGCTGCTCCTGGGCACGGACAGCAGCTTCTGGCCGCTGCTGAAGGCTGCCCCGGAATACCGCGACGGCGCCCCGGACCCGGTCGACCGCTGGTCAGCGCGGGTGGTCGGGGCGCTGGCAGAAACCCTGGGCGGCAGCGCGTATTTTCCGTTCGGCGGGCCGCCCTACACGCCCTTCATCAACTGGGCGCTGGCGTCGGGCCGGTTTTTCACATCGCCGTCACAGATGATGGTGCATGATCAGGCCGGCATGATGATTTCCTTGCGGGGGGCCATTCATTTTGAACAGGAATTTGACATCCCCCCTCCGCCTTTGGCAAAGTCGCCCTGCCTTAGCTGCCCTTCCCGTCCCTGCCTTGCCGCCTGCCCGGTTTCGGCGCTGTCGGACGGAGCCCCCTACGACCTGGCGGCTTGCCACGGCTATCTCGACACACGCGCAGGTGCCGGCTGCATGACCGGCGGCTGCCTTTCCCGGCTGGCCTGCCCGCTGAGCCGCACCGCCCGCCGGAACCCGGAACAAACCGCACACCATATGAGGCATTTTCACCCGCAATGACTTGTACCCTGATCCTGACCCGCCACGCCAAATCCGCTTGGGACACCAATGTGCCCAGCGACCACGCCCGCCCGCTGAACAAGCGCGGCCGCCGCTCCGCCCCGGCCATTGCCGCCTGGCTGCGCGACAACGGCTACCTGCCGGATCAGGTGATCTCCTCCTCCTCGCAGCGCACCCGCGAAACCTGCGAGCTGATGGAGCTGGGGGTGCCCGCGCGGATCACCGAGCGGCTGTACCATGCCAACTCCGAGATCATCTTCAAGGTGCTGAGCGAGGCGGAGCAGAAGCGGGTCCTGCTGATCGGCCACAACCCCGGCATCGCCGCCTTTGCCCACACCATCGTGTCCAGCCCGCCGGACCATTCGCGTTTCGACGACTACCCGACCGGTGCCACGCTGGTGGTGGAGTTCGACATCGGCAGCTGGAAGGACCTCACCTGGAGCAGCGGCAGGGTGATCGATTTCGCGGTCCCGCGGGAGCTTCTGGGCGAGTAGTGCCTGCGGCAAGGCAGCGCATCCCGCGCAGGAGGCCTCTGGCGCCCGCGCACATGCGTGACTAGATAATCAGCCGGACAGACATTTGCCGGACTGGAGACCGTCATGCACCGCCGTTCCCTGCTGCTGGCCGCAGCCGCCCTCCCCTTCGCCGCCCTGCCGGGGTTCGCCGCGGCAGCGGAGACCATCCGCATCATGAAGTCGCCCACCTGCGGCTGCTGCACCGCCTGGGCCGATCATCTGGCCGCCGCCGGTTTCCAGACCGAGGTGCGCAATGTGGCGGATGCCGACCTGTGGGCGATGAAGGAGCGGCTGGGCGTCAGCGGCGATCTGGCCTCCTGCCACACCGCGATGGCCGGGCCTTACGTGATCGAGGGCCATGTGCCCGCGGCAGACATCCAGCGGCTGCTGGCGGAACAGCCCGCGGCGCTGGGGCTGACGGTGCCGGGAATGCCGATCGGCTCGCCGGGGATGGAGATGGGCGGCGAGCGCGAGGCGTTCGACACCCTGCTGATCCTGGCCGATGGCACGACCGAAGTGTTTGCCAGCCATTCCTGACCCAATCCGGCCTGATCTGGGCTTTTGAAACGAAGAAGGCCGGGCGCATTGCCCGGCCTTTCCGTTTGGTGATGCCGCGTAGGGTGGGCAATTCTGCCCACCGCCATGCGTTGCCTCAGTGGCCCAGGATCTGGCTGAGGAACAGCTTGGTGCGGTCGCTCTTCGGGTTGTTGAAGAACTCTTCCGGCTCGTTCTGTTCCACGATCTGGCCCGCATCCATGAAGATCACCCGGTTCGCCACCTGGCGGGCAAAGCCCATCTCGTGGGTCACGCAGAGCATGGTCATGCCTTCCTCGGCCAGTTCGATCATGGTGTCGAGCACCTCCTTGATCATCTCCGGGTCGAGCGCCGATGTCGGTTCATCGAACAGCATGATGCGCGGCATCATGCAGAGCGAGCGCGCGATCGCCACACGCTGCTGCTGGCCGCCCGACAGCATGCCCGGGTACTTGTGGGCCTGCTCCGGGATCTTCACCTTCTCCAGGAAGTGCATCGCCCGCTCTTCGGCTTCCTTCTTGGGCGTCTTGCGGACCCAGATCGGCGCCAGGGTGCAGTTCTCCAGGATCGTCAGATGCGGGAACAGGTTGAAGTGCTGGAACACCATCCCGACCTCGGAACGGATCTTGTCGATGTTCTTGAGGTCGTTGGACAGCTCGGTGCCATCCACCACGATCTTGCCCTGCTGGTGCTCTTCCAGCGCATTGAGGCAGCGGATCAGGGTGGATTTGCCGGAACCCGACGGGCCCGCGATCACGATCCGCTCGCCCTGGTTGACGGTCAGATTGATGTCGCGCAGCACATGGAAGGACCCGTACCACTTGTTCATGTTGGTGATTTCGATGGCAACCTCGTCGCTCACCTGCATTTTGGAGCGGTCGATTGCGCGGTCAGACATAAGTTCAGACATATGTTGAACTCCTTAACGGTGGTCCGTCTTGAGCTTGCGCTCAAGGTACATGGAATAGCGGGACATGGAGAAGCAGACGACGAAGAACAGCACCGCGATGAACGCGAACAGTTCCCAGTAGATGCCGTTCCATGCGGTGTCTGCGCGGATCGCGCTGGCAAGGCCGATCACATCGAACAGGCCGATGATCGATACCAGGGTCGTATCCTTGAAGATCCCGATGAAGGTGCTCACGATGCCCGGAATGGAGATTTTCAGGGCTTGGGGCATGATGATCAGGCGCTGTGCCTGCCAGTAGTTGAGGCCGAGCGAGTCGGCGCCCTCATACTGGCCTCTGGGCAAGGCAGCCAGACCGCCCCGGATCACTTCAGCCATGTAGGCGGCGGAGAACAGGGTCATCATGATCATCACCCGCAGGATGATGTCAAAGTTGGTTCCCGGCGGCAGGAAGATGTTCAAGAGCAGCGACGCCACGAACAGCAGAGTGATCAGCGGCACGCCGCGGATGAACTCGATGAAGCCGACACAGATGTACTTGACGATGATCAGGTCGGACTGGCGGCCGAGCGCCAGCACGATGCCGATCGGCAGCGAGACACCAATGGCCACGACCCCCAGCATGATCGCCAGCATGAAGCCGCCGAACTGGCGGCTCTGGACCGCTTCGATGCCGATGGGCAGCACCGAGGACAGCGCCCCGGCAACCGGGCCCGCCAGGATAAACCACCAGATCAGCGCGGCTGCAACACCGGCAATCATCGCCCAAAGCTCACCAATCGCCGCGGCGGCGTGTTTGATGATCAGGAAACCGATGACAAAACCCAGCGCGGCGCAGACCGGCCCCCAGATGGTGCCGCCCCACATCAGGAACGGCATGATGAAGGGGTAGGCCGCGGTCAGGATCAGCATCTTGGACGAGACCTTGTCCGAGAACAGGATCGGGCTGAGGGCTGCCAGCAGCAGCACCAGGGCCAGGATCGGGCGCCAGTACAGGTGGTTCGGGTAGAAGCCGAACAGCAGCTGCAGCCAGCGCTCCCGGATCACGCCCCAGCAGGCGTGGCCGTGGGTCGACTCCCAGGTGCCCTTCATGATCTCACGGCACTCGCTCAGCGAATCCGCGTTCCAGACAGACTGGAAGATCCAGGGCAGGACGCCGGACAGCACATAGTAGATGGCGCCGATCGACAGAACCGTCAGGATGGCGTTAAGCCAGCTGGAGAACAGGTTGTGCCGGACCCAGCCGATGACCCCGACCTCGGAGGCCGGCGGGTCCTTCTCAGGAAGCATTTCGGTGCGGACAAATCCAATATCAGACATCTCAGCGCTCCTTCAGCTTCACGGCTTCGTTATACCAGTTCATGATCGCCGAAATGGTCAGCGAGATGCCCAGGTACACCAGCATCAGCATCAGCACGCATTCCAGCTCGCGGCCGGTCTGGTTCATGGTGATGCCGCCAAGGGTGCCGGTGATGTCCATGTAGCCCACGGCAATCGCCAGCGACGAGTTCTTGGTCAGGTTCAGATAGTTGGAGATCAGCGGCGGGATGATCACCCGCAGCGCCTGCGGCAGGATCACCAGCGACATGGTCCGGTTCGGGCGCAGGCCCAGGGCGGATGCCGCCTCGGTCTGGCCCTTGGAGATTGCCAGGATGCCGGCCCGCACGATTTCCGCGATGAAGGCCGCAGTGTACAGCGACAGCGCCAGCCACAGGGCGATCAGCGAGTTGCGCAGATGGGTGCCGCCCTGGAAGTTGAAGCCCTTCAGCTCCGGGTACCCCAGGTGGAAGCCCAGCGCGATCAGCAGAACAAGGATCGGCAGCACGATCACCGCGGTGCGCATATGCCAGGTCTTGGGCCGGTCGCCGGTGGTCTCCTGGATGTGGTCAGCGCGCTGGCGCATCTTGATGGAGGCGAAAATGCTCAGGCCAAGCACCACCAGGATTGCGATCAGATCCAGGGAAACATCGAACCGCAAAGGGGAGCTGCCGAACAGGTGAATGTCACCCAGCGAACGGGAGAACAGGGGTTCCGGAATATAGGTGCCGCGGTTGGTCACCACCATGGCGCCGGTCTCGACACCTCTGTAGACCTTGGGGTGCGGCGTCGCTTCGGTGACGATGGCGAAAATCAGCACGATCCACAACAGCACCGGCACGTTGCGGAACATCTCGACGTAGATCGTCATCAGGCGGGCAACCAGCCAGTTGGACGACAGCCGCAGGACGCCGACCAGCACACCGATGACGGTGGCCGCGATGCAGCCGAGGAAGGCAATCACCAGCGTGTTCAAGAGGCCCAGGAAGGCGGCACGCAGGTGGCTGTCCTGGTTGTTGTAGTCAAGCAGGCGCTGGTTGATGTCGTACCCGGCGGTTTCGCCCAGGAACTTGAAGGCGACCGGTTTGCCCAGCGTGTTGAGGTTGATGATCGTGTTGTTGATCAGCCAGGCTGCCAGAAGCATGAACCCGAACATGGCGATGACCTGGATGGTCGCCGACCGGTAGCGGGTGTCGTAAAGGAGCATGGACAGCCGGAACTGCTCCTTTGGCGGGTCAGTAAGCGTTGACATATATTGTGATCCCCTGACTCCGGTTTCCTGATCCTGGCGGGGTTGTCCCCGCTCCGCAGCTGGCCGGAGCTTTTTTCAGATAGGAAAAGGGCGCAGGAAACTCCTGCGCCCCTCCCGGTGGTGTGTTTAGCGGAACGGCGGAGCGTACAGCAGGCCGCCTTCGGTCCACTGTGCGTTCAGGCCGCGGGCCAGGCCGACCGGAGTGTCTTCGCCGATGTTCTTGGCAAAGATCTCGCCGTAGTTGCCCTGAGCGGCAATCGCGTTCTTGGCCCAGTCAGCCGACAGGCCCAGCATTTCGCCCAGGGTGCCTTCGGTGCCCAGCAGGCGGTTGATTTCCGGGTTCTCGGTGCCGGCTGCCATTTCGCCCAGGTTGGCCGAGGTGATGCCCAGCTCTTCTGCCGCGACCAGCGCGTTCAGGCTCCAGCGGACAACGTCGCCCCACTCGTGGTCGCCATGGCGGACCAGCGGGCCCAGCGGCTCCTTGGAGATGATTTCCGGCAGGATCACGTGGCCCGACGGATCGTCGAAGGTGGCGCGGGTTGCGGCCAAGCCGGAAGCGTCGGTGGTGTAGACGTCACAGGCGCCTGCCAGGTACTGCTGCTGGGCTTCGGCGTTGGTTTCGATCGGAACCGGCTCGTAGCTGATGTTGTTGGAGCGGAAGAAGTCCGCCAGGTTCAGCTCGGTGGTGGTGCCGGTCTGGATGCAGACGGTGGCGCCGTCCAGTTCCTTGGCCGAGGACACGCCCAGCTCTTTCGGGACCATGAAGCCCTGGCCGTCATAGTAGTTGACGCCCACGAATTCGAACTTCAGGTCGACGTCGCGGCTGAAGGTCCAGGTGGTGTTGCGGGCCAGCATGTCGATCTCGCCGGACGCCAGCGCGGTAAAGCGGGTCTTGCCGGTGGTCGGCACGAATTCAACGGCGTTCGAGTCGCCCAGCACGGCTGCAGCCACAGCACGGCACACGGCAACGTCAAAACCTTCCCATTCCCCGTTTGCATTCGGGGCCGCAAAACCGACCAGGCCGGTGGTGACGCCGCAGTTCAGCTTGCCGCGGGCCTTCACGTCGTCCAGCGTGCCGGCAGATGCTGCGCCAGCCGCAAGACCGGCAAAGGTCATTGCGCCCAAAATAACGGATTTTTTCATATTTACCTCTTCCTGATAGCCCGCCATTCGGCGGTTCTTATTTTCCGGCGATCCCCCGCCGGATATGAGACTGAAGAAGGGTTTGCCCCTAATTCGTCGCTGAGTTTGGGCGCATTCATCAGCAAACGTCAAGTGCGCTATCAGGAATTTCGATGTACGAATTCCGCACGCAGGGCCAGCGCACGGAATTTTGTTTCGGGTTCCCCCTGTGGAAAAGTAATTTCTTGTCCTCTCAGGAAAAATCGTAGAATCGCTTGGCGTGCAGGAATTCCAGCCGTTTCACTTCGGCTGCGGCCTGCGCTTCCTCGTCCACGCCCCACAGTTCTTCCTGCCAGCGCTCGTCCAGGCGCGACAGCTGCCAGATCTCCTCGGCGCTGCGGCAGCCCGCAGCAGCCGCAAATCCAAGGATCAAAGAGCCTGAAATGCCTACCAGATCGTGAAATGCGGCCAGTTGGAAGGCGGTCATGGCGCGGACCTTCTCCGCCAGCGCGGCCAGCGCCGCCGCCTCCTGCGGCTGGTGCAGCACCCCGGCGCGCAGCTGCAGGCGCACCCCCAGTTCCGCCTCTGCCCAGTCCAGCAGCGGGTCCCATTCGGCGGCCTGCCGGGCCGCCAGTTCAGCCGGGGAGTCCGCCCGGTAGCACAGCAGATCGGTGTCGCCGTATTCAGCCAGCATCGCCGCAACTTCACTGTGCTGATGTGTCACCTTGTCAATCGCAGCGTTGGCCGACCGGGTGCAGGGCATGGTTTTCGGGTCAACTGATTCGCTTTGGGCGTCCCATTCGGCGGCAATTGCCTCGGCCATGCCCCGGGTCGGCACCATCAGCGGCGCCTTGGCGGGCGTCCGGACCCGGCGGCCGTCCAGCTCCACCGCAAAGCCGTCTTCGGTCTCCGCCACGGTGACCTCTTTCCAAAACCGTTTCTGTGCCCAGCCGCTCATCTCTTAGCCCTTCCAGATTTCTGCCAGCAGCGGGCGCAGTTCCGCGAAATCGCGGATCAGGTAATCGGCGCCCAATGTCTCTGCCGGGTGATAGCCCCAGGGCACGGCGATGGTGGTGACCCCCGCTGCGCGCCCCATTTCGATGTCAAACCGCGTGTCGCCGATCATCACGGTGCTTGCCCGCTCTACCCCGGTCTCCGCCATTGCGGTCAGGATCATCGACGGATGCGGTTTTGACGGGTGGTGATCCGCCACCTGACGGGTCACGAAACAGCTCAGCCCATGCGCCGCGATCAGCGCGTCAACGCCGCGCTGGGATTTGCCGGTGGCAACGCCCAGCAGGTATTCCGGCACCTCGTTCAGCTCTGCCAGCATCTCCCGCGTACCGGGGTAAAGCGGCGAATGCGCCGCGCCCGCCGCCTCGCGCGCCAGCATGTAGGAGGACTTGTAGCCCTCCACCAGCGCGTCCAGCGTTTCCGCGTCCTGCTCCGGTGCCAGCTCCGCCATTGCCAGCGGCAGCGACAGGCCGACGATGGACAGGATCCTCTCGCGCGGCGGCGTTTTCAGCCCGGCGCCCTCGAACGCCTCCGCCATGGCGCCGGTGATCGCGCCCTGGCTGTCGACCAGGGTGCCATCGACGTCGAACAGGATCAGCCGCAGCTCTGCGCTCACTTCAGGTCCTCGAACGGGTCGTCCGCTGCCAGGTCCTCACTCCAGCCGAAAGTGTCCCAGCTTTCCTTCATATGCTCCGGCAGCGGCGCCACCACGGCGATTTCCTTCTTGGTCACCGGGTGCTCGAACACCATCCGGCGCGCGTGCAGGTGCAGCTTCTTGGAGATCACGCCGCCGATCGAGGCCCCCCAGCCGTCGCCCAGGTTCTCCTGCCCGGAACCGCCGTATTTGCCGTCGCCCGCAATCGGATGGCCCATGCCGGACATATGCGCCCGCAGCTGGTGGGTGCGTCCCGTAATGGGCTCCATCGCCACCCAGGCGGCGCGGCTGGCCACGCGGTAGAGCGTGGCATAAAGCGTATGCGCCCGCTTGGCGCCTGGCGTGTCGTCGATGTCGCGCGGATGCACGTTGATCATCTTCTCGCCTTCGCCGGACTTTCCGTGGCCCGGCGCCTTCACCAGCCCGTTCTTGATCTCGCCCAGGTAGGGCGTCGGCACGCCGGCCACCAGCGCCCAGTAGATCTTGCGGGTGTTCTTGTGGCGGAAGGCGGCGGTCAGCGCCTGCGCCGCCTTGCGGTTGCGCGCCAGCACCAAGACGCCGGAGGTGTCCTTGTCGATCCGGTGCACCAGCTTGGGTTTTTCCTCCAGCCCGAACTTCAGCGCCTCGGCCAGCCCGTCCACATGCTTGGTGGTTCCGGAGCCGCCCTGCACCGCCAGCCCCGCGGGCTTGTTCAGCACGATCACATCGTCGTCGCGGTAGATCACGCAGGACTGGATCATCTTGGCATCGGCATCCGAGATTTTCATCTCGCGCGGCGCGGCAGGTTTCAGGTCGCTGTCCGCCAGCGGCGGCACCCGCACCACCTGCCCCGCCTCGACGCGGGTATTGGCCTTCACGCGGGCGCCGTCCAGCCGCAGCTCGCCCTTGCGGCACATCTTCTCGATGCGGCCCTGGTTCACATGCGGAAACAGCCGCCGCAGCCAGCGGTCGATGCGCTGGCCGCTGTCGTCTTCGCTGACGGTAATCATCTGAACGCCGCTCATGCGAACACTCCTCTTGCGGCCATCAGGCCCAGAAACAATCCGCCGACCGACAGGCCCACGGACAAAGCTACATAGAGCGCCGCCTGCCCGAAGGCGCCGCGCTCGATCAGGTTGGCGGTCTCCAGCGAGAACGCCGAGAAGGTGGTGAACCCGCCCATCAGCCCGGTCATCACCAGCGGGCTGAGCCAGGTCAGGTCCCGCAGCGCTGCCGCCACCACGAACATCCCCATCAGGAAGGAACCGAGGATGTTTACTGTCAGGATCGCCACCGGGAAGTCGTGATGGCCCAGCAGCCGGATGATGCCCAGGCCGGACAGATAGCGGCACACCGCTCCGATTGCGCCGCCAAGGGCCACCATGGAAACCGAAGAAATCATCCCCGTCCTGTCGCCGGCGCAGGCAGGGATGTCAAGTTTTGCCCGTATTGCACGGCGTGCAGGGCTGACGCAGGCACACGCCCTTCCCTTTCAGCTTTCCCCAAATACTCCCGCCGGAGGCAGCGGCTTTCCCGCAGGAAAGCCGCTTCACTTGTTCCGCTTCAGCCTAAGGTTCGCGAAGTAATCCGTGCGCCGCTTCAGCTCGCGCTCGAATCCGCGCTCCACCGGCTGATAGAGCACCGGCCGCTTCACCCCGTCGGGGAAGTAGTTCTGGCCGGAGAACCCGTCCTCGGCGTCGTGGTCGTAGGCATAGCCCTCTCCGAAGCCCTGCTCCGCCATCAGCTTGGTCGGAGCGTTCAGGATGTGCTTGGGCGGCGGTGCGCTGCCGGTCTGCTTGGCCAGCCGCCGGGCGGCCTTGATGCCGACATAGACCGCGTTGGATTTCGGCGCCAGCGCCAGGTAGACCGCGGCATTCGCGAGCGCCAGCTCGCCCTCCGGGCTGCCAAGCCGCTCATAGGTCTGCCAGGCGTTGAGGCAGACGGTATTGGCCTGCGGGTCGGCCATGCCGATGTCCTCGGTCGACATCATCGTCAGGCGCCGGGCCAGGAACCGCGGGTCCTCGCCGCCCTCCAGCATCCGCGCCAGCCAATAGAGCGCCGCATCCGGGTCGGAGCCGCGGATCGATTTGTGCAGGGCGGAAATCAGGTTGTAGTGCTCGTCGCCGGACTTGTCGAACTTGGCCGCGCGCCGCATCAGCCGTGCCGACAGCGCCTCCCGCCCCAGCGGCGCCTCCACCTTCCAGGCGGCGACTTGTTCAATAAGGTTCAGGAGCGCCCGCCCGTCGCCATCGGCCATCTCGTGCAGCGCATCGCGGGCATCGCCCGACAGCGGCAGGGCGCGGCCCAGCTCCTTCTCGGCGCGCTGGGTCAGGCGTTCGAGGTCCGCCAGCGACAGCCGCTCCAGCACCAGCACCTGCGAACGGCTCAGCACAGCGGCGTTCAGCTCGAACGAGGGGTTCTCCGTCGTCGCCCCCACCAGGAGGATGGTGCCATCCTCCATATGCGGCAGGAAACCGTCCTGCTGGGCCTTGTTGAAACGGTGGATCTCATCCACGAACAACAGTGTGCCCTGGCCGTTCTGGCGGCGGATCTTGGCGGCCTCAAAGACCTTGCGCAGCTCCGGCACGCCGGTGAAAATCGCCGAGATCTGCACGAAATGAAGGTCGGTCTCCTGCGCCAAAAGCCGCGCGATGGTGGTTTTGCCCACGCCCGGCGGTCCCCAGAAGATCAGCGAGGACAAGGAGCCAGAGGCCAGCATCACCCCCAAGGGCGCCTCCGGCCCCAGCACCTGTTGCTGGCCGATCACCTCCGCCAGCGACTGCGGCCGCAGCCGGTCTGCCAGCGGCCGGTTCACGCCGGCCTGCTGCGCGCCGCCGTCCGCGGGCGCGGGGCTGCCGAACAGGTCCGCCATCAGGTGCGGAACCGCAGGGTGACATGCTGGCCGCGGCGGTTCAGGTCCAGCTGAATCCAGCGGCCGCCGTTTGCCAGGATGGCATAGACATCATCAGTGCTGGTCACCGGCTTGCCATTGACCGCCAGCAGCGCATCGCCCGGCTGCACCCCGCCGCGCCCGGCATAGGGGCCGGGATCGGTGACCACCACGCCCTCCGCCGACAAGGGCAGGCCGAGGCGGGCAATCACCTGGGGATTGATCTGCGCCACGGTCAGGCCGGGCAGCGCGGTCTTTTCATCCAGCTGCACCGGGTTGGCGGGCGGCTGGTCCGGCGCGGTGATCATCGGCACTGCGACCACGTCGCGCTCTGCCCCGCGCAGGCGGGTGATTTCAGCCGTGCCGCCAAAGCCCGAGACAGACATGCGGAACACCATCTCGGAGGGCGAATTCACCACCTCGCCGTCCACATGGGTGATCACGTCGCCCACCTTGAACCCCGCCTTGGCAAAGGGACTTTCCCGGTGCAGGTCGGAGACCACCATGCCCTCCGGCAGTTCCATCCCCATCGAGGCAGCCAGATCCGCATCCACCGGCTGCCCGGCCATGCCGGCCCAGGGGCGCTGGAACTCCTCAGCGCCGTTTTGCGCCTGCTCCACGAACTCCCGCACCAGGTTCGCCGGGATCGCAAAGCCGATGCCGTTGGAACCGCCGGAGCGCGACAGGATGCGGGTGTTGATGCCGATCAGATCGCCGTTGACGTCGATCAGCGCGCCGCCTGAGTTGCCCGGGTTGATCGGCGCGTCGGTTTGGATGTAGTAGCCAAAGCCGTCGCCCGCCCCCATGCCGGTGCGCGCCAAGCCGGAGATGATGCCGCTGCTGACGGTCTGCCCCACCCCGAACGGGTTGCCGATTGCCAGCGCCAGCTCGCCCACCTCAACCTCATCGCTGTCGCGCAGCTCCAGATACGGCAGGTCCGCAGCCTCTTCCAGCTGCAGGATCGCCAGATCGCTGGCCTTATCGCCCAGGATCACCCGCGCATTGTATTCGCGCCGGTCATTGGTCACCACGCGGATTTCGGTGGCGCTGCCGACGACGTGGTAGTTGGAGACCACGATGCCGTCCGCCGACAGGATCACCCCGGAGCCGAGCGAGTTTTCCACCCGCGGCTGCGGCTGGGAAAAACCGCGGAAGAAATCATCGAAGAACGGGTCGTTCATGAACGGCGAGCGGCGGCGCTGCTGCACCTGGCGCACCACCTTGGCATAGATGTTGACCACCGCCGGAGACGCTTCCTTGACCAGCGGCGCAAACCCCAGCGCGATCTCCGCCTGGCTCTGCGGCACCTTTGTTTCCGCGGCGGCGGGCAGGACCATCGCAGGCAGGGCAAGACACAGGGCAAGGGCGGTCAGGGTTGGGCGGATCATGCGGACTCCGTTGGTTGCTGCCCGAAGGATATGCGGAGCGCGCGCCCGGATTGCAAGGCTGGAGGCAAGCCTCATCCCTGCGGGGCGGAGGGGCGCTGCCCCTCTTGGCCTGACGGCCAATTCACCCCGGGATATTTTCAGCCAGATGAATAAAGGATCAGACCGCGCAATTCAGCGGCCTGTCCCCCTGGCAAACCTCAGGCCTCCGCCAGTTCTGCCTGCGGGGCCGCCGCGCGGCGCTTGGCAACCGCGGCGGCCAGATGCTCCAGCTCTGCCACGGTGTCCTCCCAGCCGAGGCAGCCGTCGGTGATCGACTGGCCGTAGGTCAGCTCCCCCTTGCCCAGGTCCTGGCGGCCCGCCACCAGATGGCTTTCGATCATCACGCCGGTGATGCGGCTGTCGCCGCCGGCGATCTGCGCCGCCACATCGCGCAGCACCGCGGGCTGCTGCATCGGATCCTTGCCGCTGTTGGCGTGGCTGGCGTCAATCATCACATGGCCGCGGATGCCGTCTTTTTCCGCCAGCTGGCAGGCCGCATCGACGGAAGCCGCATCATAGTTTGTGCCGCCGCCGCCGCGCAGGATCAGGTGGCAATCCGGGTTGCCGCTGGTGGCCGCAATTGCCGCACGGCCCGATTTGGCCAGCGCCATGAAATGATGCGGATGCGCGGCAGAGCGCACCGCATCCACCGCGATCTGCACATTGCCGCGGGTGCCGTTCTTGAAGCCCACCGGGCAGCTGAGACCCGACGCCATCTCGCGGTGGATCTGGCTTTCGGTGGTGCGGGCGCCGATGGCGGCCCAAGCGACCAGATCGGAGATGTATTGCGGCACCGCGGTATCCAGGAACTCTGTCCCGACCGGCAGGCCCAGGGCGTTGATGTCCAGGCACAGGCGGCGCGCCAGCCCCAGGCCCTCGTTGATGCGGAAGGAGTTGTCGAGGCCGGGATCGTTGATCAGCCCCTTCCAGCCCGAGATGGTGCGGGGTTTCTCGAAGTAGACCCGCATCACGATCTCCAGTTCGCCCGCCAGCCGCGCGCGCAGCGGCGCCAGGCGGCGGGCATAGTCCATCGCCGCCGCGGGATCGTGGATCGAACAGGGGCCGACCACCGCAATAACGCGGCCGTCGCGGTCGTGCAGCACGTCCTGAATGGCGGTGCGGCTGGCCAGCACGGTATCGGTGGCCGCCGCCGTCGAGGGCAGCTGCGACGCGAGGTCCTCGGGGGAGATCAGTTCCTGCATGCCGGTGATGCGGAGGTTTTCGGTCTGGGGTGTCATGTTTCAGCTTCCTTGGCGGGAGGCCCTTGGCGCTGCGGCGGATACAAAAAAACCGCCTGCGGGCTGCGGGCGGTTGGTGGTATCCTGGTGCGTTCCGGTCTCTTAACTCAGAATGCGCTGACCCCTCCGTCCGCCATGTGGCGCGGATAAAAGAAATACCAGAATGCGGCATAGGTACGGGTCATGGGCCGGACGCTAGCGGAGATTCGCGGGGCTGTCACCCCTGAATTTCCCCGGCAGAATGCAGAAGGCCCTCCGCGCGGGAGGGCCCTGTGCTTAACCTTTCAGGCGGGCCTCAGAAGTCCTGCCACAGATCGCGGGCGGCGTTGCCGTCTGCCGGGGCCATGGCCACCGGCGCCGGGCTGGCCTCGATCTCCCAGTCCTCGCCGCCATGGGCGGTGGGCAGGGCGTCTGCCGCCGCCGGAGCCATGGGGGCAGCCGGGGCCGCAGGCGCAGCCGCGCTGGCGTCCACCTGGAACCGCGCCACCAGGTCGGCAAGCTTCATCGCGTCGCTGTTCAGCAGATGGCCTGCGGCGGTGGCTTCCTCCACCATTGCGGCGTTCTGCTGGGTCACCTGATCGAGCTGGGTGACACCGGTGTTGATCTCATGCAGGCCGGTGGACTGCTCCGCCGCGCCTTCGGCGATTTCCGAGACCAGCTGCGAGATATGGCTGACGCGGCCGACGATCGACTGCAGCGCCTGCCCTGCCCGGCCGACCAGATCGACACCCTGGTCCACCTGGCGGGAACTGTCGGAGATCAGCGTCTTGATCTCCATCGCCGCGTCCGAGGAGCGCTGCGCCAGCGCCCGCACCTCAGAGGCGACCACCGCAAAGCCGCGGCCCGCCTCGCCTGCGCGGGCGGCCTCAACGCCGGCATTCAGTGCCAAGAGGTTGGTCTGGAAGGCGATGTCGTCGATCACGCTGATGATCTGGGAGATCTTGTTGGAGCTGTCCTCGATCCCGCTCATCGCGGCAACCGCTTCCTGCACCACCTCGCCGCTGCTTTCGGCCTCCTGGCGGGCTTCGCGCACGGTGGTTTCCACGTTGCGGGCGCCCTCCGCCGCGGACTTCACCGAGGCCGTCAGCTCATCAATCGCCGCGGCGGTTTCCTCCAGCGTCGCCGCCTGGCTTTCGGTGCGGTGCGACAGGTCGTCGGAGGCCTGGCTGATCTCGGCAGCGCCGCTGCGGATGCTGGCGGCGGCCGCGATCACCTGCTGCACGGTGGCGTTCAGATTGTCGACCGAGCCGTTGAAGTCGGCGCGCAGCTGTTCGTATTCCTCGGGGAACTCCTCAGCTATGCGAATGGTCAGATCGCCATGGGCCAGCCGTGACAGACGCTCGCTCAGCTCGCGCACAACGCCCGCCAGTTCGGCGTCCTTGCTCTCCGCCTTCTGCGCTTCCGCTTCCTGCATCCGCACCAGCTCATCGCGGAATTTCTCCAGCGCGCGGGCCATGTCGCCGACCTCGTCGCCGCGGTTCTGACCGCGGATCTCTACCGCGTTGTTGCCCTCGGCCAGGCCGCGCATCGACACCACGATGCGGCGGATGCCGGAGGCGATGCCGGAGGCGATCAGGAAGGCCATCACCGCACCGATCAGGATGGCGCCGCCGATGGCGGCGGGGATCATGGTCCGGGTCTGGGCGCCAAGCGCCTCATTGGCGGCGCGGCGTTCGGCCATGGCTTCCGCACCTGCGGCCTGCAGGGCAGTCATGGTGCCGCGGAAGCGGTCGAAATATTCCTTGCCCTTACCCTCGGCCACCAGGTCTGCCATGTCGTCCATGGTTGCGGCGCTGCCGATCACCCGGCGCAGCTGCAGCATCGGCACAACCACGTCATTGCGCCAGTTGCCGATGATCTCCGCCACCGCATTCAGCCGGTTGGTCTGCATCAGCTTGTCCGTGAACGCCTCGCGCAGGCTGGCCATAACCTCGTTGAAGCGTTCGTTGCCTTCCATGTAGGGATCGAGAAACGCCCGGTCGCCTGCCAGAAGGAAGCCGCGCACGCCGGTTTCCATGTCAACGGCGGCAGCCAGCAGGTCCTTGGCGGTGCTGATCACCTCGTGGGCCCGCTCCACTTCCTCCAGCGAGGTGCTCAGATAGTCGGGATCGGCAATACCGGCATTCACCAGCGAGGAGAAGATATTGCGGCGGTTGGCAAGCTCCACCTCCTCATCCTCGATGATCTTGCCGACTTCGGAACGGAATTCCTCAAACAGGACCCGGCCCTTGGACTCCTTCACCGCGTCCGCCATGTCGTTCATGCTCATGGCGTCGCCGATCTCGCGGCGCAGTTCGATGGCGCCGGCGGCCACGTTCTCCTGCCAGCCGGTCAGGATCTGCTCCGCCTCGTCCAGCGTGGCGAGCATCTCCGCATCATCCCCCGCCAGGCCGCGCAGGCTTGTCAGGGTTTCGGCCACACGGGTTTTGCCATCCTCAAACGGCACCAGGTATTCCTCGCGGCCCGCCAGCAGATAGCCGCGCAGCCCCGCCTCCATCTGCGAGGCGGCCTCGGCCAGGGACTGCGAGCCGGTCAGGATTTCCTGGGTGTGGTCCACCGCCTTGGCCGATTGGTCCATCCGGCCCAGGTTGAAGACCGCCAGCACGCCCACCCCGAGCACCAGCAGCAGCGGCAGCACCGCAACGGAGACGATTTTCACCCTGGTGCTGAGGTTTGCCAGTGAGAACCGCCTGGCTGCGGAAGTCTTCTTTTTTGCCATCACATCTGTCCCGGAGGTTTCGGATGGCAAAGTTAAGTCAGAATAAAATTACGATTCCCTTTCTGCAAAGAGCGCCGGCCGCAGGCAGCGCCGGATGCCGTGGCGTAAAGAAAAACCCCCGCTCCGGGCGGAGCGGGGGCCAGACAGTGAACCCGAAAGGTTCAGCGCGTCTTATTCGTCTGCTTCAGCAGCTGCTTCTTCTGCTTCCAGGCGGGCCTTGTCGGCGGCGCCTTTGGCGGAAACGTCGCGGTCGACGAACTCGATGATTGCCATCGGAGCCATGTCGCCATAGCGGAAGCCGGCCTTCAGAACACGGACATAGCCGCCCTGACGGTCCTTGTAGCGCGGGCCCAGAACCTCGAACAGTTTCGCGACGTCCTTGTCCTCTTTCAGCTTGGAAGCTGCCTGACGGCGGGCGTGCAGGTCGCCGCGTTTCGCCAGGGTGATCAGTTTTTCAACGATCGGGCGCAGTTCTTTTGCCTTGGGCAGGGTGGTCTTGATTTGCTCGTGCTCGATCAGCGAGCCGGCCATGTTGGAGAACAGGGCCTTGCGGTGCTCATGAGTACGGTTCAGGCGGCGGTAACCACGTGCGTGACGCATTTTTCAATTCCTTATCTTGCGTTTTGCTTTGTCAGGCGGCTGATGCGTGTCAGCCGCTCTCCTTGGGGCGGATGCCCAGATTGTCCCCGGCAGTCCCGGGCATTGAAGAGGAGGGCCGGAGCCCTCCTCGAAAACCTTAGAAGCTGTCTTCGAACTTCTTGGCCAGATCTTCGATGTTGTCCGGCGGCCAGTCCTCGACGTCCATGCCGAGGTGCAGGCCCATGCCCGACAGAACTTCCTTGATCTCGTTCAGCGACTTGCGGCCGAAGTTCGGGGTGCGCAGCATCTCCGCTTCGGTCTTCTGGATCAGGTCGCCGATATAGACGATGTTGTCGTTCTTCAGGCAGTTTGCCGAACGGACAGACAGTTCCAGCTCGTCCACTTTCTTGAGCAGAAGCGGGTTGAACTCCAGACCATCGTCCTCGTCCTGGCGGCCGGCCGATTCCGGCTCGTCGAAGTTGACGAAGATCGACAGCTGGTCCTGCAGGATGCGGGCGGCATAGGCCACGGCATCGTCAGGAGAGATGGAGCCGTCGGTTTCCACCTTCATGGTCAGCTTGTCATAGTCCAGCACTTGGCCCTCGCGGGTCGGCTGAACGTCATAGGAGACCTTCTTGACCGGCGAGTAGATCGCGTCGATCGGGATCAGGCCGATCGGTGCGTCTTCCGGCTTGTTCTTGTCTGCCGAGACATAGCCCTTGCCGGTGTTCACGGTCAGTTCCATGAACAGGTCGGCGCCGTCGTCCAGGTGGCAGATCACGTGGTCGCGGTTCAGAACCTCGATGCCTGCGGTCTCGGCAATGTCGCCAGCGGTGACAACTGCCGGGCCCTTGGCATTGATCGACAGGCGCTTGGGGCCTTCGACTTCCATGCGCAGGGACACGCCCTTGAGGTTCAGGATGATGTCGGTGACGTCTTCACGGACACCGGCCACGGACGAAAACTCGTGCAGGACGTTGTCGATCTGCACGCTGGTGATGGCGGCGCCTTGCAGCGAGCTCATCAGGACGCGGCGCAGCGCGTTGCCCAGGGTCAGGCCGAAACCGCGTTCCAGCGGCTCTGCGACGACAGTTGCCTGGCGTGCAGGATCGTTGCCCGGCTTCACTTCCAGCTGTGCCGGTTTGATCAGCTCTGCCCAGTTCTTATGGATCATGCGTTCCCTCCATTCCTGTCCTTGCCCCATGTCCGAAAGGCCAAGGACGCCCGAGGTTTAAATGACGCACTGGGGCCCTGCGAATCAAGCGGGGCCCCAGCAAAAAATTCGAATTAGACGCGGCGGCGCTTCGGCGGGCGGCAGCCGTTGTGCGCGATCGGGGTCACATCACGGATCGAGGTGATGTTGAAGCCGACAGCGGCCAGTGCGCGCAGAGCCGATTCACGGCCAGAGCCGGGGCCCTGAACTTCGACTTCCAGAGTCTTCACACCGTGTTCCTGGGCTTTCTTGCCCGCGTCCTCAGCAGCCATCTGAGCCGCGTAAGGAGTGGATTTCCGCGAGCCTTTGAAGCCCATGGTGCCGGCGGACGACCAGGAGATCGCGTTGCCCTGCACGTCGGAGATCAGGATCTTGGTGTTGTTGAACGAAGAGTTCACGTGAGCAACGCCGGAGGCGATGTTCTTGCGCTCTTTACGCTTAATGCGGGTTTTATCGCGTGCCATTGATCAAGCCCCCCTTACTTCTTCTTGCCGGCGATCGGCTTTGCCGGGCCCTTGCGGGTGCGGGCGTTGGTGTGGGTACGCTGACCGCGGACCGGCAGGTTGCGGCGGTGGCGCAGGCCACGGTAGCAGCCCAGGTCCATCAGACGCTTGATGTTCATGGTCACTTCACGGCGCAAGTCGCCTTCGACGGTGTAGTTGGCGTCGATGTGCTCGCGCACGGCCAGGACTTCTGCGTCGGACAGTTCGTTCACACGGCGGGTCTGGTCGATGCCCACGGCTTCGCAGATTGCTTTCGCCGAGGTGTTGCCGATACCGGTGATATAGGTGAGGGCGATGGGAACCCGCTTTGCAGTCGGGATGTTAACGCCGGCAATACGTGCCACGTGTCACTTTCCTTTTCGTTGCGGTTCCGTAACGCCGGAACCTTTTTTCACAACACTTGACCGTGGCAGTGTGGCCAGAGGGTCCAGCATTTCGAGGTGGTAAGGCAGACAGACGAATCCATCCGCCGGGAATCATTCCCAGAAGGGATGGGGTTGCCTATGTGGAATTGCCGCGGGGGTCAACCCGTGATCTGCGAAAACCCGGGGGCCGCCCCCTGCCCCGTCAGCTGCTGCAGGCAAAGAACTGCAGCGGCTCGGCTTCGCCCATCCAGACGGATACCGTGCCAGGCTCCTCCGGGTCCAGAACTACCGTGAACAGCTGCGGGAAATACTGCGGCCCAGGCAGCTCGCAGCGGCCCGTGTGGTCGCTGACCCGGTAGCTGCCCCATTCCAGGCTGAGCGCAGGCTGGAAGTTGCAGAAATACTCCATCGAGCTGAAGCCGTTTTCATGCAGGATCAGCCCGCCCTCATTGGCATAATCCGCAACCCCGTCCTGGCTGATCAGCACCCGGTCGCAGGCGGCGGCATCGTCAAGGTACAGCTGGTCCGCCAAAAGCGGGCCGGACAGGGCAGCCGCCGCGGCCAGAACGGCCGGGGCTTTCAGAAAATGGGCGGTCATCGGAACCTCCGGAAATGAAAATGCCCCGCAGCTTTGCAGCACGGGGCACTTCTATCCGGTAAACGGGGCGGCTTATTCGCCCATGATCCACGCCATGCTCTTGCGGACGTCCTCGATCGAGGCGAGGCCGTCGACGCGCTGCAGGTTGCCCTTGGCATAGTAGTAGCCGATCAGCGGCGAGGTCTTCTTGTAGTATTCCATCAGGCGGGTCTTGAGGCTGTCCTCATTGTCATCCGCCCGGCGCTGCACGTCGGTGCTGCCGCAGTTGGCGCATTTGCCGTCTGCCGGCCAGGGCTTGGTCTGGTCGTGGTAGACCTCGCCGCAGCCGCCGCAGGTGGAGCGGCCGGTGATGCGGGCGACCAGCGCCTCGTCGTCGACCTGCATCTCGATCACGGCGTCGAGTTTCAGATCCATCTCGTCCAGCAGTTTGGCCAGCGCGTCGGCCTGGGCCAGGGTGCGCGGGAAGCCGTCGAAAATGAAGCCGCCGGCGGCGCCCTCCTGCAGCTTCTCGCGGATCAGGCCGATCACGATCTGATCGGTGACCAGCTTGCCCTCGGCCATGATGGCGGCAACCTTCTTGCCCATCTCGGTGCCGGAGGTCTGGGCGTCCCGCAGCATGTCGCCGGTGCTGAGCTGCACCATGCCGCGGGATTCAACCAGGTAACGCGCTTGGGTGCCTTTGCCCGCACCAGGCGGGCCAAGGAGAATAATGTTGGTCATCGGCGAGAGGGTCCCCGTTTTGTCCGTTTCTTGTTGCGCCCGCGCAGCTGGCTCTTCTCGATAAGGCCCTCATACTGATGCGCGAGGAGGTGGCTTTGCACCTGCTGGATGGTGTCCATGGTGACGGATACCACAATCAGAACGGACGTGCCGCCAAAATATACCGGGATGGCGAATTGGCCGCGGAGCACCTCTGGCAGCAGGCAGACCAGCGCCAGATAGCCGGAGCCCAGAACCAGGATGCGGTTGACCACGTACTCAATATACTCGGCGGTCTTCTTGCCCGGGCGGATGCCGGGAACAAAGCCGTTCTGGTTCTTCAGGTTGTTCGCCACGTCGTCCGGTTTGAAGGAGACGTTGAAGGTGTAGAAATAGGCAAAGAACACGATCATCGCGACGAAGAACAACAGGTACAGCGGCTGGCCGGGGCCGAAGTTCGCCAAGAGCCAGGACATCACCGGACCGGTGGCCGCGCCCGAGGAGAACGCCGAGATGGTGGTCGGCAGCAGCAGCAGCGAGGAGGCGAAGATCGCCGGGATAACGCCCGCCGGGTTCACCTTGACCGGCAGGTGCGAGGAGCCGCCGTCATAGACCTTCATGCCGACCTGGCGGCGCGGGTACTGGATGTGGATCTTGCGCAGCGCGCGCTCCATGAACACCACGAACATGATCACCGCAACCACCATCACCATCACGCCGATGATCACGGCGGGGCTGATCGCGCCGGAGCGGCCGGAGGCGAAGAACTGGGCAATCGCTGCCGGAACCTCGGCGATGATGCCGACGAAGATGATCAGCGAGATGCCGTTGCCGATGCCGCGCTGGGTGATCTGCTCGCCCAGCCACATCAGGAACATGGTGCCGCCGACCAGGGTGATCATGCAGGCCATGCGGAAATACATGCCCGGATCGGTCGCCAGGTCGCCCTGCTCCAGCGACACGGCAAGGCCGTAGGCCTGCGCGGTCGCCAGCGCCACGGTGCCGTAGCGGGTGTACTGGTTGATCTTCTTGCGGCCCTGCTCGCCCTCTTTCTTGAGCTGCTCAAGCGAGGGAACCATAGACGTCAGAAGCTGAACGATAATGGAGGCGGAGATATAGGGCATGATGCCAAGGGCAAAGATCCCCATGCGGCCAAGCGCGCCGCCGGTGAACATCGACACCATGCCGCCGATGCCCTGGCCCGCCTGCTCCATGAACTGGCGGAGGGCGGCTGCGTCAATGCCGGGAACCGGAATAAAGGTGCCCAGGCGGTAGACAATCAAAAGGCCGATGGTGAACAGGATGCGGTTGCGCAGATCCGTAGCCTTGCCAAGGGCAGCCCAGCTGGTGTTTGCCGCCATTTGTTCTGCTGCTGATACCATGAAAAGGTCTCTTCTTTAGCGAAAACGCCGCCCGGAACCGTTTTCCGGCTCGGGCGGCGTTCTAGGAAAACTGAGGACTATGTAAGCGGCATTTGCGCCGCTCACAAGCCGTTACTCTGCGGCGGCGGGGGCTGCCACAGTCAGAGTGCCGCCGGCTTTCGCAACAGCATCAACAGCAGCAGCGGATGCGCCGGTGACGGAGATGGTCGCTTTGGCGGTGATTTCGCCTTTGGCCAGGACGCGGACGCCGTCCAGCTTGCGGCGGACCAGGCCGGAGGCAACCAGCGAATCCTCGGTGATGGAGGCCGCGTCCAGCTTGCCTGCGTCGATGAACTTCTGGATCAGGCCCAGGTTCACAACGGCGTATGCCTTGCGGTTCGGCTTGTTGAAGCCGCGCTTGGGCAGACGCTGGTACAGCGGCATCTGGCCGCCTTCGTAGCCGTTGATGGCCACGCCCGAACGGGATTTCTGACCCTTGATACCGCGGCCGCCCATTTTGCCTTTGCCGGAACCCGGGCCACGGGCCACACGGGTGCGTTTCTTGGCAGCGCCGGGATTGTCGCGCAGTTCGTGAAGTTTCATGTCGCTTCTCCTTGCCGGATGTGGCCCCCGAAGCGTGATGGGCCAAACACGGCGTTTCTTGATTGGTGATTCCGTGGCGCGGAACGCCACCGGGTGCCTATAGACGGGATGGGGAATGGGATCAAGCCCTGCGGGCCAGGCAGGGCTGAAGGAATGCAGCAAAGGCCGCCAAGGCCCCTGCCCTGCCGGTTGCGCATCCTGCCGTCTGTCTCTCTGTTCCGTTCCGTCTAGGGCCGTCCGGTAAAGGGTGGCGGCGCCGCCGGGGTGGAGATGGGATGGGGATGACCCCATGCGAAAACGCGTCTGCGCGCTCCGGGTGCCAGACCGGAGCCCAGTTCCATGTGCCGGGGGTGTCAGGCCCGGCGGGTGATCATGACCGGGGATGATCCTGCCAGAGCCGGGTTAAAACCCCGTAGGCGGTGCGTACGGTGGGTGCGCAACAGGTGCTTTGGTCTTTTACTACTCGGCTTCAGTTGCGGAAACCCTGAGGGCAGCGCCCGGCCCGGCGGGGCGGGAAGAGAAGCGCCCGCCCCGTGGGGGGCGGGACGGGCGCTGTCCGGCCTTGCGGCCGGACGAGAACGTTCAAGTTGGGTGCCGCCCAACTAGCAGAACGGAAACAAAAAACGCCCCCGCCGGATGGCGGGGGCGCTTTGGGGCCGGGCTGTTGGAGAGGGAGGAGGATCCGCCAGCCGGCCGGGGAGATCACTTGCCGTAGACGTGCTCGCGGGCGGCGCCGGGGATGGCGCAGCGGCTGAGGCCGATGTCGGCCAGGTCGCGGGCCGAGAGCGCGCGCAGCGCGTGGACGGTCTGCCGGTATTCGCGGCGCATCCGCCAGTTCCGGAACAGCCCGGACAGGATGCCTGCCAGCCGGGCGGGGATGCCGGCGGAAACCGGCGCGGTGAGAGTCGAATAAGCCATTGTTCTTGTTCCTTCGCGCCCGCCCGGAACGTGCATCCGGCGCGCCGCTTGATCTGTTCGTCTGAAGTGAAAGGGAAATAGGGACGGCCCGGCGGGGCCGCAACGGCTGCTTTGGTCTGGCAGCTATGCAGCACCCGCATAACACCTTCGCGTGAGGGATCTTGAACCCCGCCAAAAGAAAACGCCCCCGCCCCGGAGGGGCAGAGGCGCTTTGGCCCGGGCATGAAGAGGAGGAGGAGAGGAGCGCCCGGGAGGAAGGGAATTCTCAGCCGTAGACGTGCTGGCGCGCGATGTCGGCGATATCGCTGCGGCGCACGCCGATGTCGGAGAGCTCATGATCGCTCAGCGCGTCCAGCTCGTTGAAGGTGCGCTGGAATTCGCGGGCTTTGGTCCAGGAGTCCACCAGGCCTTCGACGGTCGCGCGGAGGCGGGCGGTGAGGCTGTGGCCGGAGTGTGCAGCGGAAATAACATGTGCCATCGTTCAGGTCCTTGTCTCTGAAGCCGGGCCTATTCCCGGCGGTCTCTGTATGGTCGTTTGCTGTGACACCGAGATAGGACCGGGGAATGAGTCGAACAACTGACGGATCGGACTGCCCGCTATGCAGGCATTGCAAGGGGCCCTGCCAGCCAATCACCCGTCCTGCCACTGGCGCAGGCCTTCGCTCCATTTGGAAATCTCCGCAAAGAATGCCGGCCGCCAACCGGGAAAGGCATCACCTGCGCGGCGGTGCGTTCAGGGCGTCATCCGCCGGCCCCCGGGCGCTGAACGGCCCGGAGCAGCGACAGCGCCCCCCAAAGCAGGAAAACCGGCAGCACGAGCATCCGCAGCGTGAAAATGCCGATCAGTGTCAGGGATGAGCGCAGGATAGTGTCGGCTTCCTCGACAAAGACCTGCGCCGCCTCGAGATAGCGGCCGCTCTGCTCAAAGACGCCGCTGATGCCATTGCTGACGCCGGCGACCTGGCTGCCCAGCCACTCCAAAACCCCCGCATCCCCTTCCGCTTCCGGGCCTGTCTCAGGCGCCGCATCCTCCTCCGCCCCGATGAGAATTTTCGCTTGCTGCGCGACTGCATCAAGCTCGGCCATTGCCGCGCTCATCTGGGCTTCGGTGGCACGCTCTCCGGCCCAGACGCCGAAGGAAAAGACCAGGGGCACGGCAAGGCCAACGGCAAAGCCAATTGCGATCCCCCGGTTGCAAAGCGCTGTCACCGGTCTCGCGGCGGCGGGATAGAGGCCCGCGGCAACCCGGCCCAGCAGCCCGGCGCCGAGAACGGCAAGACCGACGGAAACCACAGGCGCGAGGCCAACCGTGGCCAGTGCAGCCCCTGCCGCAACGAGAAAGACGGCATCGGCAACGCGCTCCACCGTATCGTCAACCGGTTCCAGCACCTTCAGCGGCTGGAGGCTCGCCTGGCCGACAACGGAGGCGCCCACCTCGATCTCCTGCGCGGTGGAAAGCGCGGCATTGATCACGCGCAACGAGACATACACGGCCACTGAGGAGGTTGCGATATCCTCCGCCGTGTGTTCCGCCGCCGAGACAAGCGGGTTCCAGTCGCTGCGCCCAAACAGGCCGAAGATCCCGGCGCAGAGAAGGAACAGGCCGGCAGCCGCACAGGCAGCCGCCTTGGCGCTTTTTCTCACTGAATTGCGGGCCGGGTTGGTCATTGCTGGGTCACTGATGCGTTCTGAAAGGCTTCAAACACGCATACCACGCAAGAGCCGCGGCACAACACCTGTGCTCTTCCCCGGACCCGGACCGGCACGATCTGCGGGCGCTTCCTGCCGAAACGAAAAACGCCCCCGGCGGACCGGAGGCGTTTTCCAAAGTCAGTGCGAAAAGGGGCCTAGCCGCGCTCTTCGATGATCTGAACCAGGTGCGGGATCGAGTTGACCATGCCGCGCACGGAGGGGGTATCCTCCAGCTCGCGGGTCTTGTGCATCTTGTTCAGGCCCAGGCCAACCAGGGTTGCGCGCTGTTTGGCGGGGCGGCGGATCGGCGAGCCGATCTGCTTGACGACGATGGTTTTTGCCATGTCTCTCTACTCCTTACGCTTCAGCTTCGGCAGCTGCCGGTGCGTCGTCCCGCTTGGGCAGGATGTCGGCGACCTTTTTGCCGCGGCGCTGAGCCACCGAACGCGGGCTCTGCTCTTTGGACAGGCCGTTCAGGGTGGCGCGGATCATGTTGTAGGGGTTCTGCGAGCCGATCGACTTCGAAACGACGTCCTTGACGCCCAGCATTTCGAAGACAGCGCGCATCGGACCACCTGCGATGATACCGGTACCTTCCGGAGCGGTGCGCATCACAACTTTGCCTGCGCCGTGACGGCCGGACATGTCGTGGTGCAGGGTGCGGCCCTCTTTCAGCGGCACGCGGACCATCTGGCGCTTGGCCTGCTCGGTCGCCTTGCGGATCGCCTCGGGCACTTCTTTCGCCTTGCCCTTGCCAAAGCCCACGCGGCCTTTCTGGTCGCCAACGACAACCAGGGCTGCGAAGCCAAAGCGCTTACCGCCTTTTACGGTTTTCGACACGCGGTTGATCGCAACCAGGCGATCTGCAAATTCCGGTGCCTCTTCACGCTCACGGCGGGGGCCGCGGCGGTTTTCACGTTCTGCCATCAGGCATTCCTTTCATAGGGCGCTAGGCGCCTGTTTATCCGATCCTTGGTGAACCCGGCGGAAACCGGGCTCCCGGATCATCGGGGCGGCCCCGAGAGGCCGCCCGCATGGGATTAGATCTTCAGGCCGCCTTCACGCGCAGCGTCGGCCAGAGCCTTCACCTTGCCGTGGAACAGGAAGCCGCCGCGGTCGAAGTAAGCTTCGGTCACGCCAGCCGCTTTTGCGCGCTCGGCGATCGCTGCGCCCACTTTGGTCGCTGCTTCGATGTTGTTCTTGCCAACAACACCCAGATCTTTTTCCAGGGTCGAAGCGGCTGCCAGGGTCACACCGCGCAGGTCGTCGATCAGCTGAACAGAGATGTTCTTGTTCGAACGGTGCACGGACAGACGCGGACGGCCTGCGTTCACTTTGCGAAGCTTGTTCCGGACGCGCAGCCGGCGCTTCAGAAACAGGGTACGTTTGCTGTTTGCCATTTTGCTGGTCCTTACTTCTTCTTGCCTTCCTTGCGGAAGATGAACTCGCCCTTGTAGCGGATGCCCTTGCCTTTGTACGGCTCGGGACGGCGCCAGTCGCGGATTTTCGCCGCCACTTCGCCCACCTGCTGCTGGTCGATGCCTTCCACAACGATTTCGGTCTGCTTCGGTGCGGTGATGGTGATGCCATCGGGTGCAACGAAGTCGACGTCGTGGCTGTAGCCCAGGTTCAGCTTCAGGGTGTTGCCCTGCATCTGCGCCCGGTAACCCACACCCTGGATCTCCAGCTCTTTCTTGAAGCCCTGGGTCACGCCGGTCACGAGGTTGGCCACCTGAGTGCGGGACATGCCCCACTGCTGACGGGCACGCTTGGACTTGCCGCGCGGCTCGATGGTGACAACGTTGTCGTTCACGGAGAGGGTGACGTCGTCGGTTGCGGTGAAGGTGCGGGCGCCTTTCGGGCCTTTCACTTCAATGGTCTGGCCGGACACAGAGGCGGAAACGCCGCTGGGCAGTTCGACCGGTTTCTTACCAATACGGGACATTGCGAGGCCTCCTTAGAAGACGGTGCAAAGCACTTCGCCGCCAACGTTGGCTGCGCGTGCGTTTGCGTCCGACATCACACCCTTGGGGGTGGAGACAATCGACACGCCCAGGCCCTGGCGGACCGACGGGATGTCATTGACGCCCATGTAAACGCGGCGGCCGGGCTTGGAGACCCGCTTGAGCTCGCGAATGACAGGTTCGCCGTCGAAGTACTTGAGGCTGATTTCGATGGCCGGGTGGCCATTTTCACCAGTGGTTTTCTCATAACCGCGGATGTAGCCCTCGTCCGCCAGCACATCCAGCACCCATGCCCGCAGCTTGGACGCCGGGGTCATGACGGTGGATTTGCCGCGCATCTGAGAGTTACGGATACGGGTGAGCATATCGCCGATAGGATCGTTCATATCAGTCTCTCCCTTACCAGCTCGATTTCACCAGGCCGGGGATCTGACCAGCAGAGCCCAGCTCGCGCAGCGCGATACGGCTGATCTTCAGCTTACGGTAGTAAGCGTGCGGACGGCCGGTCAGCTGGCAACGGTTGTGCAGACGGGTTGCCGACGAGTTGCGCGGCAGTTTCGCCAGTTTCAGACGCGCCTTGAAGCGCTCTTCCATCGGGCGAGATTCGTCGTTTGCGATTTCTTTCAGCTCGGCACGCTTTGCGGCGTATTTTGCCACCAGGCGCTCGCGCTTCTTCTCGCGTTCGATCATGCTTTTCTTAGCCATGGTCTCTATCCTTCCCGCGCTTAGCTGTTGAAGGGCATGTTGAAAGCTTTCAACAGCGCCTTTGCTTCCGCGTCGGTTTTCGCGGTGGTGGCGATCACGATGTCCATGCCCCAGGCTTCGTCGATCTTGTCGAAGTCGATTTCCGGGAACACGATGTGCTCTTTCAGGCCCATGGCATAGTTGCCGCGGCCGTCGAAGGAGGTGCCCGAAACACCGCGGAAGTCGCGGATACGGGGCATCGCGATGGTGATCAGACGGTCGAGGAATTCGTACATCCGGTCACCGCGCAGGGTCACCTTGGCGCCCATCGGCATGCCTTCGCGAACGCGGAAGCCGGCGATGGAGTTCTTTGCCACGGTGGTCAGAGCCTTCTGGCCCGCGATCGCGGTCAGGTCGGCCTGGGCGGATTTGGCTTTCTTGCTGTCTTTGACAGCAGCGCGGCCGCAGCCGATGTTCAGAACGATCTTGTCCAGCTTGGGGATCATCATCTCGTTCTTGTAGGCGAACTCTTCTTTCAGGGCGCCACGGATGGTGTCCTTGTAGAGAGTCTTCAGGCGCGGGGTGTAAGTTGCAGCGTCAAGCATCAGACGGTCTCCCCGGTGGTCTTGGCGAAGCGCACCTTCTTGCCGTCTTCCTCGCGGAAGCCGACGCGGGTTGCTTTGCCGTTGCTGTCCAGCAGTGCCAGGTTCGACAGGTCGATCGGCAGTGCCTTGGGCAGACGGCCGCCCTGGCTGTTCTGGGTCTGGCGGGTGTGGCGGATTGCCATGTTCACGCCTTCGACGACGGCTTTGCCGGCTTTCGGGTCAACGGAGGCGATGGTGCCTTCCTTGCCCTTGTCGCGGCCTGCCAGCACGACGACCTTGTCGCCTTTACGGAGTTTAGCAGCCATGATTACAGCACCTCCGGAGCCAGCGAGATGATCTTCATGAAGTTCTTCGCGCGCAGTTCACGAACAACCGGGCCAAAGATACGGGTACCGACCGGCTCGTTGTTGTTGTTCAGGATGACAGCTGCGTTCCGGTCAAAACGGATCGCGGTGCCGTCTTCGCGGCGGACTTCTTTGGCGGTGCGCACGACAACGGCCTTGCGGACGTCGCCTTTTTTCACGCGGCCGCGCGGGATGGCTTCCTTGACCGAGACGACGATAATGTCGCCAACGGATGCGTATTTACGCTTGGAGCCACCCAGAACCTTGATGCACTGAACCCGGCGGGCGCCGGAGTTGTCAGCTACATCCAGATTTGTTTGCATCTGGATCATGTGGTTTCTCCCGACCTATGGGGCAGCGATGCGTGCTGTTATCCCCCAGGGTTTCGACTGACTGTTAAGTCTGTCGCCAGGAGTCTCTTGCGAGACTCTTAGGCTTCCAGAACTTCCCAGCGTTTCGTTTTCGATTTCGGCGCGCATTCGATGATGCGTACGGTGTCGCCGACCTTGAAAGCGTTCTTTTCATCGTGAGCCCGGTATTTCTTGGACTTACGGATGGTTTTCTTCAGAACCGGGTGCGTGAAGCGGCGTTCAACCGAGACGGTGATGGTCTGGGCGTTTGCGTCGCTGGTCACAACGCCTTGCAGGATACGTTTGGGCATTGTGTCGCTCCTTATTCGGCCGCTGCTGCGGCTTTTTCGTTCAGGATGGTCTTGACGCGTGCAGCATTGCGGCGGGCCGCCTTGATGCCTGCGGTCGATTCCAGCTGACCGGTTGCCTGCTGAAAGCGCAGGTTGAAGCTCTCTTTTTTCAGGGATGCGAGCATATCGCGGAGTTCATCCACGGTCTTCTCGCGCAGATCATTGGCGTTCATCGCCTTTGTTCCTTGTCCAAAGCACCAGAAGGCCCCTGACGGGTCACCTTTGAACCTGGTGGGTTATGTCAACCGCCCGGAACGGGCAGCAAAAAAGAATCACTTGCCCCTGATCCATGCCGGACCGGGCACAAGCGATGGGTCCCTATAGAGGAGAAGGGTGTGATGGGCAAGGGAAAGATTGGCGGGCCGCCGGGGGCGGTCAGATGATCTCGTCCTCGTCGAACATCGCCGCCCCGTCCAGCTGGGCGTTCAGACTTTCGATGCGGGTTTCGGCCTCCTCCGGCGCCGACACCTTGGCGATGTGGAACAGGGCGTCGCCCTCGTTGACGATGGGCATGTTGGCGCGGCCGATGATCAGGCCGGGCTGGCTGGCGGTCAGCTCCACCTCCTCCTCGCCGAAGGGGTCGGCGACGATGCCCAGCACGTCGCCCTCCTCCACCATCTCGCCAGTGGTCTTGTAGGCGCGCAACAGGCCGCCTGCCGGCGCGCGTTCCCAGCTGCTGTCGGAGGCGCGCACGGGCACCGCCTCAGCCAGCGGCACGCCGTCGTCGGGGATCATGCCGAGCGCGTGCATCACCCGCAGGATGCCCGCCACGCCAACGCGGGCGGACTGTTCGTCGAACCGAAGCCCCTCCCCCGCCTCATAGAGCAGGATATCGACGCCCGCCTTCTGCGCCTCCTTGCGCAAGCTGCCGTCGCGCAGGGAAGAGCGGATCACCACCGGCGCGCCGAAGGCATCGGCATAGCCCAGCGTCTCCTGCGACTTGGGCGACACCCGGATCTGCGGCATGTTGGTGCGGTGGATGGCGGCGGAATGCAGGTCGATGCCCAGATCGCAGCGCGCCACCACCTCAGTCATGAACAGATGCGCCAGGCGGCTGGCCAAGGAGCCGCCCTCGCTGCCCGGGAAGGAGCGGTTCAGGTCGCGCCGGTCCGGCAGGTAGCGGGAGTGGTTGAGAAAGCCGAAGGTGTTGACGATCGGCACCACGATCAGCGTGCCCTTGAGGCGCGAGAACTGGCGGCTGCGCAACAGGCGGCGGGCGATCTCGACCCCGATCACCTCGTCGCCGTGGATGGCGGCGGAGACAAACAGCGCAGGCCCCTCCTCCGCGCCGTGGATCACATGGGCGGACATGGTGACCGGCGTGTGGTCCGACAGCACGCTGACCGGCAGGTCCACCGTGCGGCGGGTGCCGGGCGGGATGTGGAAGCCGCCGATTTCAAAAGGAGAACGCCGCGCCATCTAAACCTCCCGCAGTGCCGTTCCGGGAGGCTAAGCAGCTTTGCGGGCTTTTACAATTGCGGTGCTCAGTCCCAGCGGTAGTTGAAGCTGACGCTGATCCGCTCGTCCTCGGCCATGTTCATCGGCACCTCGTGGCGCAGCCAGCTTTCCCACAACAGCACGTCGCCCACGTCCGGCTTCATGTAGATGAAGGGCTGCAGCTCGCGCCGGGCCTGTTTGGTGCGGGTGGGCGCGGCCATCATCCGGGCCGAACGCGGGTCCTCCAGCTTGAGCGCGCTGGCGCCTTCGGGCATCGACACATAGGTGGTGCCGGAGATCACCGAATGCGGGTGCAGGTGGCTGGAATGGGTGCCGCCTTCCGGCAGGATGTTGATCCAGAGATCCTCCAGCTTCAGCTCGCGCCCGTCCAGGTCGAACTCCAGATCCTTGGCAAAGGCGGCGACGTGCTGGTCCAGCGATTTCACCAGGTCCGCAAAGATCGGGAAGCGCCAGGGCAGATCGGTCAGCGAGGCATAAGAGGTATAGCCGGGATAGCCGTTCTCCTCGCACCAGTCCTGGCCGGCATCGTCGTCGCCGGCGATGACAAGGCAGGAGTTTTCCAGTTCCTGCGCATCAACCTTGGGTCCGAATTCGGACAGCTGCGCGCGGTAGAGACGGGTCACGAAGAGCGATTCAATCTGGGCCATGGCGCCGTCTTAGCGCAGACCGCCGGCAAGCGCGAGACCCTCTCGGATCGCTGATCCGGCGAAGCATCCCCGCCTCCCCGCAGGCCAGAGCTGCTGCCGCGCGGAAAAGTTCAATTTTCAATCCTAAAGCTCACGCTGCTTTAACGATTGCGCACCATCTTGGGTCAAAAAACACCAACAAACCTCACTCAGGAATGGCCCGGTCACATGAAGATAAAACTTGCTGTCAGTACTGCTATCCTCTCCATCATTGTCCTGGCCGGCGGCCTGATGGCCGCCCTGGCCGGCCTGCTGCTCTATTCGCATGGCGTGCGCGACGACATGCAGCACCGCGTCGCCGAAATCGAAGAAATCTACCTCAGCCTCGATGAAATCGAGCTTGAGTTCCTGATGGCACGGCGCGCCGAGAAGGATTTCCTGCTGCGCCGCGACGAGAAATACACCGCCCGCCACGCGGAAACGATGGCCCGGATCAAGGCGGCTTATGACTCTCTCCGCCGGCAATTGCCGCAGGTGGCGGAACTGTCCGGATCAGCCCGGCAGCTTAAAGATATCGGCACGTCGATAGACGCCTACGAAGCCAGCTTTGCCGCGCTGGCCGGCAGCAACAAGCGGCTGGGGCTCGATGAGAACAGCGGCCTGGAAGGCCAGCTGCGCACGGCGGTGAAGAACGCCGAGGGGACGCTGAAGACGCTGGACCAGCCGGTCATGCAGGTGAAAATGCTGATGATGCGGCGGCACGAAAAGGACTTCATCATGCGCCAGGCCCCGAAATACCTGGACCGGCTGAACGCCCGGGTGGAAGAATTCCGCGCCTTCCCGGCCAGCCTGTACAGCAGCGCCGCCCAGCAGAAGGAGATCCTGGGGCTGATGGATACCTACCAGAAGTCGTTCTCCGCCTATGTTGAGGAGTCGCTGAAGGAGCAGCAGCTGCGCAAGGAGGTGTCCAGCCATTACGCCGATGCCGAGCCGCTGCTGGCCGCGGTCCACGAGGAGGTGCGGGCATTGCTGGACCAGGTTCGGAACCAGGGCAAGACCATCAGCGCAGAGGCCCAGACCAACGCGCTGCGGGCAGCCATCGGCGGTTCGCTGCTGTTCGTTGCCGTCGCCCTGCTTCTGGCGCGCAGCATCGCCCGGCCGCTCAAGCGCGTGGATATTGCTTTGAAGAAAATGATGCAGAACGACTTCAGCGCCGAAATTCCCAAGACAGGCATTCGCGAGATTTCGGCGATTGCAACCGCGGTTGGCGAATTCCGCGATGCGGAAGCCGCCAAGCAGCAGCTGACTGAGGAGATATCGGGTGTGATCGCCGCCTGCGGCCGGGGCGACTTCTCGCGCCGCATCGCGGGTGGCGGCAGCACCCGGGACGGCGGGCTGAGCAACGGCGTCAATATGATCGGCGAAGTCGCGGAGAAAGGCCTGGGCGATGTTCTGACCGTGCTGGACGCGCTGGCCGAGGGCGACCTGACCCGGCGCATGCCGGCCGGCCAGCAGGGCGTGTTCAAGGATATCTCCGCTGCCATCGACAACCTTGCCGGCAGCCTTGATGCCATTGTCCGGCAGCTGGCAGGCAGCAGCGAGACGCTGAACGACACCTCGCAGGAAATCGCCTCTTCGGTCGCCGATGCCTCGCAGCGCGGCGAATCCTCTGCCGCGGCGCTGGAGGAAACCGCGGCGGCGCTGCAGACGGTGCGCGATACCGTCCAGGACACCGCCAGCAGCGCGCAGGAGGCCCGCCAGTTCGTCAACGGCGCCCAGACCAAGGCCGAAGCCACCCGCGAGGTTGCCGAGCAGACCGTCGCCGCCATGCAGCGCATCAAGGACTCCTCCGATGCGATTTCGAAGATCACCAGCCTGATCGACGACGTCGCCTTCCAGACCAACCTCCTGGCGCTCAACGCGGGGGTGGAGGCTGCCCGGGCGGGCGAAGCCGGACGCGGATTTGCGGTTGTCGCCTCGGAAGTGCGGGCGCTGGCGCAGCGGTCCTCGGACGCGGCCAAGGAAATCAGCGCGCTGATCACCAGCAGCCAGGCTGAAGTGACCGGCGGGGTGGAACTGGTGGATGCCGCGGGCGAGGCGCTGGCGGCCATCCTTCAGACCGTCACCCAGGCGGCGGAAAAGGTGAACGAAATCGCCGAGAACACCACCGAGCAGGCCAACAGCATTTCCGAGGTGAATGTGGCGCTGGAAGCGCTGGACAAGGATTCCCAGCGCAGCGCCGCAATGCTGGAGGAAACCGCGGCAGCGGGCCAGATGCTGCGGGACGAGGCCGCCAGCCTGACCCGGGCGATCTCCGGCTTCCGCATCGATCCTGACAGGCCGGCGGCTGCGGGTGCGGCGGCCCCCGGCGCCGAAGCAGCCTGAGCGCTGCCACGTTGCGGCGGTTGCGCGGCGCGCGACCGCCCGTTTCTTGACATTGCTGCGCGACTTGCCGGAAACTGGCCGCAAGCACCGCGCACGGGATGAGCGTACGACCGAAACTGCACCTCTCGACCGAGTGGGTGACCCGTGCCCCCGAGGGATCCACCCGGGCCATGGCACGCGGTTACGGCCTCGCCCGCATCGGCTATCCTCTGGGGCTGTTTTCCCATGCCTGCTATCTCGTCCTGTTCTGGCACCTCGGCCAGACGGAGATGGCGATCTTCAACATCGCATCGGTGCTGCTGATCGGCTGGGGCCTTGTTGCGGCCTGGACGCTGCGGGACATCAAATGGCCGACCCTGCTGACCTTTGTGGCGGAGATCCCGCTGCATGCGGCGCTGTGCACCTATTTCATGGGACTCGCTCCGTTCTTCCTTGGCTATATCCTGTTTCCGGTCCTGCTGTTTCCCCTGCTTCCCTACTACCAGCCCCGGACGCGCCTGTTCTGGAGCCTTGGCATCGGGGCCACCTTTGTCGCGATCGGCGCATGGGCGATCGCCTATGGTCCGGCACGCCCGCTGCCGGACGGCTGGACCCTGTTCTTCTTTCTTTTCAACGCAGGGCCGATCGTTCCCTTCCTCGGCATTTTCACCGCGATTTACGCGACGGCCGCAGAAACCGCCGAGGACCGGCTGGAGCACGAATTCGAGCGCGCCGAAGGGCTGCTGCTCAACATCCTGCCCCAGCCCATCGCCGAACGCCTGAAGGAAGATCCGCACCTGATTGCCGACGAGTATCCAAGCGTGTCCGTGCTGTTCGCCGACATCGTCAATTTCACTGAAACCGCTGGCCGGCTGACGCCCCCGGAACTTGTCCGGACCCTGAACACGGCGTTTTCCCGCTTCGACGCGCTGGTCGAAAAGCACGGCTGCGAAAAGATCAAGACGATCGGCGATGCCTATATGGTTGTCTCCGGCCTGCCGGAGCCGCGCCGGGACCACGCCGAGGCGATGGTCGCGCTGGCCCTGGACATGATCGATGCGGCCAAGGACATAAATGACTCGGGCGCATTTCCCTTCAGCATGCGGATCGGCATCAGCTCCGGCCCGGTGGTGGCCGGCGTGATCGGGGAACGCAAGTTCGCCTATGACTTGTGGGGGGACACGGTGAACGTCGCCTCCCGCATGGAATCGCACGGGCAGCCAGGAATTATCCAGATCACCGAAGCAACACGCGCCTGCCTGGGCAAGGACCTGAAGATCAATCCGCTCGGCAACGTCGAGGTGAAGGGCAAAGGCAGCATGCCCACCTACTCGGTTTCCCGGCGGAACTGACGCGGCCCTCCCCTGCCCAACAGAAAAGCCCCCGCCGGTTTCCCGGCAGGGGCTGCAGTATTCAGAAGAATGGGAGTGTTCCCGTTCTTACCAGTCTTCGCGGACCACGACGCGGGTCTTCACCGGCAGCTTCATCGCGGCCAGGCGCAGGGCCTCGCGTGCGATTTCATCGCTGACGCCGTCGATCTCGAACATCACGCGGCCAGGCTTAACCTTGGCTGCCCAGTAGTCCACGGAGCCTTTACCTTTACCCATACGGACTTCGGTCGGCTTCGAGGTCACCGGAGTGTCCGGGAAGATACGGATCCAGACACGGCCCTGACGCTTCATGTGGCGGGTCATGGCGCGGCGGGCAGCCTCGATCTGGCGTGCAGTCACACGCTCAGGCTGGGTTGCCTTCAGGCCATAGGTGCCGAAGTTCAGGTCGGAACCGCCTTTTGCCAGGCCGTGGATCCGGCCCTTGTGCATTTTGCGGAATTTAGTGCGCTTTGGCTGAAGCATCTCAAATCCTCCTTAGCGACGGCCGCCACCAGCACCACGGGGTGCAGGGCCGTCCTGGATTTCTTGTGCTTTACGGTCACGCGCCGAAGGATCGTGCTCCATGATCTCGCCTTTGAAGATCCAGACCTTGATCCCGATGATCCCGTAGGGGGTCATCGCTTCGGAGTGTGCGTAATCGATGTCGGCACGCAGGGTGTGCAGCGGCACGCGGCCTTCACGGTACCATTCGGTACGCGCGATTTCCGCACCGCCCAGACGGCCGGCGACGTTCACCCGGATGCCCAGGGCGCCCATGCGCATGGCGTTCTGCACGGCCCGCTTCATGGCGCGGCGGAAGGACACACGGCGCTCCAGCTGCTGAGCGATCGACTCGCCGACCAGCTGGGCGTCCAGTTCCGGCTTGCGCACTTCAACGATGTTGAGGTGCAGCTCGGAGTCGGTCATCTTGGCCAGCTTCTTGCGCAGGACTTCGATGTCCGCGCCTTTCTTGCCGATGATGACGCCCGGACGGGCGGTGTGAATGGTCACGCGGCATTTCTTGTGCGGGCGCTCGATGATCACGCGCGCAACGCCTGCCTGCTTGCATTCTTCCTTGATGAACTCGCGGATTTTCAGGTCCTCGAGCAGCAGATCACCGTAGTCTTTGGTGTCGGCGTACCAGCGGCTGTCCCAGGTGCGGTTCACCTGCAGGCGCATGCCGATCGGATTGACTTTCTGACCCATTAGGCTTGCTCCTCAACTTGACGCACCTTGATGGTGATCTCCGCGAACGGCTTCAGGATTTTGCCGAACCGGCCACGGGCACGCGGGCGGCCGCGCTTCATGGTCAGGTTCTTGCCAACCCATGCCTCGGCGACGATCAGTTCATCGACGTCCAGGTTGTGGTTGTTTTCCGCATTCGCGATGGCGGACTGAAGGCATTTCTTCACGTCCTGCGCGATCCGCTTGTTGGAGAAAGTCAGGTCGGTCAGCGCCTTCTCGACTTTCTTGCCGCGGATCATCTGAGCCACCAGGTTCAGTTTCTGCGGGGAGGTACGGAGCATGCGCAGTTTTGCCATTGCTTCGTTGTCTGCCACGCGGCGGGGGTTCTTTTCCTTGCCCATGACTTACTTCCGCTTCGCTTTTTTGTCTGCGGCGTGGCCATAATAGGTGCGGGTCGGCGAGTATTCACCGAACTTCTGACCGATCATGTCTTCCGAGACGTTGACGGGGATATGCTTCTGGCCGTTGTACACACCGAAGGTCAGGCCGACGAACTGCGGCAGGATGGTGGAACGGCGCGACCAGATCTTGATCACTTCATTGCGGCCCGATTCACGCGCTGCTTCGGCCTTCTTCAGGACGTAAGCATCAACGAAGGGGCCCTTCCATACGGAACGTGCCATGGATTAGCGGCCTTTCTTCTTGGCGTGGCGCGAGCGGATGATGAGCTTCTGCGACGCCTTGTTTTTGTTGCGGGTCCGTTTGCCCTTGGTCGGCTTGCCCCACGGGGTCACCGGGTGGCGGCCACCGGAGGTCCGGCCTTCACCACCGCCGTGGGGGTGGTCGATCGGGTTCATGACGACACCACGCACGGAAGGACGCTTTCCCTTGTGGCGCATACGGCCGGCTTTACCGAAGTTCTGGTTCGAGTTGTCCGGGTTCGACACGGCACCGACGGTGGCCATGCATTCCTGGCGGACCAGGCGCAGTTCGCCCGAGGACAGGCGGATCTGGGCGTAACCGCCGTCACGGCCAACGAACTGAGCATAGGTACCGGCTGCACGGGCGATCTGGCCGCCTTTGCCGGGCTTCATTTCGATGTTGTGAACGATTGTACCGATCGGCATGCCCGAGAACGGCATTGCGTTGCCCGGCTTGATGTCGGCTTTTGCAGACGCGACAACCTTGTCGCCAACAGCCAGACGCTGCGGCGCCAGGATGTAGGCTTGTTCGCCGTCTTCGTATTTGATCAGCGCGATGAATGCGGTCCGGTTCGGGTCGTATTCGATCCGCTCAACGGTGGCCGCTACATCAAATTTGTTCCGTTTGAAGTCAACGATCCGGTAGAGGCGCTTTGCGCCGCCGCCACGGCGGCGTGCAGTGATCCGTCCGGTGTTGTTCCGGCCGCCCGATTTGGTCAGGCCCTCAGTGAGGGATTTGACCGGACGCCCTTTCCAAAGCTCCGAACGGTCGATCAGAACCAGCCCACGCTGGCCCGGCGTCGTCGGTTTATACGACTTGAGTGCCATGCTTTCTGTCTTCCGTTTAGCGTGCCAGGCCTTAGGTTCTTGTCTTTGGCCCGGCTATGTTGAAGGCCCCCGTAGGTGCCTGAGATATAGGGCCCCGAAGGTCCCCGAGTTCGAACATCCTGACAAACGTAACGACCCCGGAACGAATCCGGGGCCTTCAGGATGGGTGGCGTGTAGCAGAGAGTCGGGAGGCTGGCAATGGGTGACTGTTCCCCGCCTTCACCTTCTTCAGAAAAGGAACTTCTGAACCAATTGGGTAGAGCCGCTCAGCGTTTAATCCGCTGTTTCCTGAGCAATGAGCCGCACATGCTTCTTGAGTTGACCAATTGCCTTTTCCATAAAGAAGTGGAACCGAACTTCACGCTTTTCTTCTGTCGAATAGCTTTCAAATTCCCACAGCATTGCCTTGATCTTCAGATACTTTTCGTCTCCTTCGGCTGTGCGTTTTGTGAACGAATATGGAACTGACCCGAGAACAGCCAATGTCACCCCAGCTAAACTGGTAGTGAACGGGTCAACAATCAGGCCCCTGTTCTCCAAAAGACGAAGCTCATACGAGAGTTTCTTCTCAGCGTCAGGAATCTTGAGGTTCTTCGCCGGTGTCCCGAAACTCTTCCTCAGAGCCTGAAACGACCCGGGCTTTGAGCGCACATATTGGCTCCCTGCATTCGTGAAGTCGACAGGGTTTTCGCGCAGGAATTCCTTGAAGTGGCGCTCGATGTATACATCAATCCGCTCAAGGTCCCTATCAAAAGTAAGCCCTTTGCGCTCTTCTAGGTGCCAAACATACGCGGCAAAGACCAATGGCCAAACATAGACCGACTTACCAGTAATAAGATGGCTAAACGTTTCACATTCAGCTTGGTTGGGCCATTCGTGAGGGTTCGTTAACGCCAGAATTCCGTAAGAAAAGGGACTGATATTGAAGGTTTCCATCTTGAATCCACTTAGTATCCACTAGGTACCGATACCTACTTGAAGGAGCCACCTCCAGAACTTAGTTGGCCGCGCCAGCGCCGCCCCGCGGGGTGGTGCTCTCGACGTGGCGTTTGGCAGTTTATCCCGGCCAAATCCGTACGACCTCGCCGACACCCTCCACACCGGCCAAAGCGCCGCCGCATGGGGGCGGGTCATGCCGGAGGCATGCTTTCAGCATGACGCTGGCGCGGCGGCCTGCGGCCTTGATCCCGCGCCTGGGTCTGCCGCCACCGTCGCGCTGCCCGAGGGCAGGTGCTACCGGAGCCATGCCTTCGGCATGACGCTGGCGCGGCGGGGCTTCACGCCCCCGCCCCAACGAAAAAAGGCCCCCGCTTGCGCGAGGGCCTTCCAATAGTCAGAGAGGCAAATCTCAGAGTCCGGTGGACACGTCGATGGTGTTGCCTTCTTCCAGGGTCACATAGGCTTTTTTCACGTCTTTGCGCTTGCCCATCTGGCCGCGGAAACGCTTGACCTTGCCCTTGGTGACGGTGGTGTTGACCGCTTTCACCTTGACGCCAAAGAGAGCCTCGACGGCTTCCTTGATCATCGGCTTGTTGGAGTCGATTGCCACCTCGAACACCACTGCGCCGTTCTCGGACGCCATGGTGGATTTCTCGGTGATGATCGGCTTGCGGATCACGTCGTAGTGTTCTGCCTTCACGCTCATTTCAGACGAGCCTCCAGTGCTTCGACACCCGCCTTGGTGATCACCAGGGTGTCACGCTTCAGGATGTCATAGACGTTGGCACCGATGGTCGGCAGGATGTCCAGACCTTCGATGTTGCGCGACGCTTGCAGGAAGCCTTCGTTGACCGATGCGCCGTCGATGATCAGCGCGCGCTTCCAGCCCAGGTTCTTCACCTGCTTGGCCAGAGCTGCGGTCTTGCCTTCGGCAGCAGCGTCTTCGATGATGACCAGCTCGCCCGCTTTCGCCTTGGCGGACAGCGCGTGGCGCAGGCCCAGCTTGCGGAACTTCTTGGTCAGCTCGTGGCCGTGCGAACGCGGAGTCGGACCCTTGTAGATACCACCCTTGCGGAAGATCGGCGCGTTGCGGTCGCCGTGGCGTGCGCCGCCGGTGCCCTTCTGGCGGTAGATCTTCTTGGTCGAGTAGGAGGTCTCGGAACGGGTCTTCACCTTGTGGGTGCCGGCCTGCGCGTTGTTGCGCTGCCAGCGGACCACGCGGTGCAGGATGTCCGCACGCGGCTCCAGGCCGAACAGGTCTTCGGACAGTTCGATGTCGCCCGCTTTGCCGCCGTCCAGTTTGATCACGTCAAGTTTCATGCTTCACCACCTTCCGCGGGGGCTTCTTCAGCCGGTGCTTCGGTTGCTGCGCCTTTCAGGGCGGCCGGGAACGGCAGGCCTTCGGGTGCTTTCTTCTTCACGGCATCCTTGACGGTAACCCAGCCGGATTTCGGGCCCGGAACGGCGCCCTTGATGAAGACCAGGCCGCGCTCGGCGTCGGTTTTCACCACTTCCAGGTTCTGAGTGGTCACGCGGGCTGCGCCCATGTGGCCGGCCATTTTCTTGCCTTTGAAGACCTTGCCCGGGTCCTGACACTGACCGGTCGAACCGTGCGAACGGTGCGAGATCGACACACCGTGCGAGGCGCGCAGGCCGCCGAAGTTGTGCCGCTTCATGGCACCGGCGAAACCTTTACCGATCGAGGTGCCGGTGACGTCCACTTTCTGGCCAGCCAGGAAGTGTTCGGCCGAGATTTCGGCGCCGACTTCGATCAGGCCGTCCGCGGGGACGCGGAATTCGACCAGCTTGCGCTTGGGTTCAACCTTGGCAGCTGCAAAGTGGCCGCGCATGGCTTGGCTGGTGCGCTTTGCCTTGGCGGAGCCTGCACCCAGCTGAACAGCGGTGTAGCCGTCTTTTTCCTCGGTGCGCTGTGCAACAACCTGCAGGCCGTCCAGGTGGAGAACGGTCACAGGGATCTGCTTGCCGTCTTCCATGAACAGCCGGGTCATGCCGACTTTCTTGGCGATAATACCGGAACGCATAATCTATACCCTCCGATCTTACGACTGCAGCTTGATTTCGACGTCAACGCCGGCGGCTAGGTCGAGCTTCATCAGCGCGTCCACGGTCTGCGGGGTCGGGTCGACGATGTCGAGAAGGCGCTTGTGGGTGCGGATCTCGAACTGGTCGCGGGATTTCTTGTCCACGTGGGGGCCACGCAGAACAGTGAATTTCTCGATCTTGTTCGGCATCGGGATCGGGCCGCGCACTTGCGCGCCGGTCCGCTTGGCAGTGTTGACGATCTCTTGCGTGGACGCATCCAGCACGCGATAGTCAAATGCCTTCAGCCGGATACGGATGTTTTGGCTTTGCATCGTACAGCCTTATTTTCAGGCGTTGGGGTTGAGAGGAGGGCCTGCGACCACCGCAACCCCTCATCGAACCCAAAAGGCGGGAATCATCCCGCCCCTATTCGCACTCGGCGAACCCGCGCCCTATACGCCCTATGGCCCCATGTGGCAAGGGGGTTTGCCGCGAAACCGCTGCGTTTGTGGCGCACGGAGGGATTGCCCCCCGGCAAAACGGGCAGGCGCGGTTGCATCGCACCCGGAGCTATCGCTGCCTGCGGCCTCAAAAGCTCCACTAGAGCTTTTGCAAGACGGCCCCCGGTCCCGGGGCCGGTCCCTGCCCTGTTCAAACGTTTGGGCATAGAAAAAGGGCCTCCCGGAGGAGGCCCTTTCTACCAAGTATCAGGAGACCTGACAACTCGATGATTTTGGACACAGTCTTAGTGCGCGCGTCTCAGGATCATCGCGTTCAAACAAAAAGGGCGCCGCAGGGGCGCCCTTTCCGTTCGAACATTCGCTGGCGCGAATTACTCGATGATCTTCGACACGACGCCGGCGCCGACGGTGCGGCCGCCTTCGCGGATGGCGAAGCGCAGGCCGTCTTCCATCGCGATCGGCGC
>NZ_JAJALF010000032.1:0-38384 GCF_020514995.1 Leisingera sp. McT4-56
GGTCGATGCTCCCGCAGAAGCAAGCGCCGCTCCCCTCCCCCAGAAATCCCCAGAGGACTACACTATGACCATCGCCGACCCCGACACGCTCAGTTCCGAGGCCCGCCAAGCGCGGCTGTTCACCCGGATCAACAAGCTGGACGCCTGGTTTCAGGTCTTCGGCCTGGCCTGGATCACCCCCGTCTTGAAGGCCGCCGCCGGAGACAATCCCAAGGCGCAGATGAAGGAAATCTGGCGCCTGCTTGCGGTTCCCGTTATCGCGATTGCCGCCTTCCTCATGCTCTGGGGCACACTGGCACCCAAGGTGCAGACCTCGCTCGGAGCGATCCCCGGGCCTGCTGCGGTCTGGACAGAGGCCGTGAACCTGCACCGCGACGCGCAGGCCAAGGCCGCCAAGGAACAGGCCCACTACGAGAAGGTGGAGGCCCGCAACCAGCGCTTCATTGACCGCGGCCAGCAGGAGCGGGTCAAGGACATCCCCTTTACGGGCGCGCCCTCCTACTACCAGCAAATCTGGACCTCGATCCAAACTGTCTTCTTCGGCTTCCTGATCGCCTCGGCCGTGGCCATTCCGCTGGGCATCCTTGCCGGGCTTTCACCGGCTGCTAACTCCGCCATCAATCCGCTGGTGCAGATCTTCAAGCCGGTGTCGCCGCTCGCCTGGCTGCCGATCGTCACGATGATCGTCTCCGCCCTTTATGCCAGCAACGACGGCTTGTTCACCAAGTCATTCCTGGTCTCCGCAGTCACCGTGACCCTGTGCTCGCTGTGGCCGACGCTGATCAATACCGCGCTGGGTGTGGCCTCCATCGACAAGGACCTGGTGAATGTCTCCAAGGTTCTGAAAATGAACACATACACCAAGATCACCAAGCTGGTGCTGCCGTCGGCGCTGCCGCTGATCTTCACCGGGCTGCGCCTGTCTCTCGGGGTAGGCTGGATGGTGCTGATCGCCGCCGAAATGCTGGCGCAGAACCCCGGCCTCGGCAAATTCGTCTGGGATGAATTCCAGAACGGCTCCTCCCAGTCACTGGCCAAGATCATCGTCGCAGTGCTGACCATCGGCATCATCGGCTTTCTCCTGGACCGGGTGATGTACGCGCTGCAGTCGCTCTTCACCTTCACAAACAACCGGTGAGCCGCCATGAGCATTCTTGAGTTCAAAAATGTCTCCAAGAGCTTCGGCGAAGGCACCAGCCGCACGCAAGTTCTGAAAAACATCAATCTCAGCGTTCAAGAGGGCGAGTTTCTGGTGCTTCTGGGCTTCTCCGGCACCGGCAAGACAACCCTGATCAACCTGATGGCCGGGCTGGAGAAGCCCGCACAGGGGTTGGTTACTTACCGGGGCAGAGAGATCACCGGCCCCGGTCCTGAGCGCGGGGTGGTCTTCCAAAATTATTCGCTGATGCCGTGGCTGACGGTGAACGGCAATGTTGCACTGGCGGTGGACACCGTGTTTCCCGGCCTGCCCAAGGCGGAGAAGCAGGCAAAGGTGGACCATTACGTGAACATGGTCGGTCTCAGCCACGCTGCGAACCGCCGCCCGGCGGAGCTGTCGGGTGGCATGCGCCAGCGCGTCAACGTGGCGCGGGCGCTGGCGATGGATCCGGAGATGCTGCTGCTGGATGAGCCGCTGTCGGCGCTGGATGCGCTGACGCGGGCCAATCTGGCGGATGAAATCGAAGCCATCTGGGAGGCGGACAAGAAGACCTGTGTGCTGATCACCAACGACGTGGATGAGGCCATTCTGCTGGCCGACCGCATCATCGTCCTGAACCCGGACGGCAGCCTGGGGGAAGAGTTCAAGGTCGCCATTCCCCGCCCGCGCGACCGTTCCGCGATGAACACGGACGAGAGTTTCAAGCGCCTGCGGGCGGCGGTCACATCCTGCCTTATGGATGCGGGCATCAAGGCGCGGGCCGAGGGTTCGAAGATCCTTCCGGATGTGACACCGATCCACGGGCTTCCCTCGGCTGTGGCTGAGGCCGCGAAGTCGATGACCGAAGAGCGGTTTCTGGATTTCTCGCAGCTGCACAAGATCTATCCCACCCCCAAGGGGCCGCTGACGGTGGTCGAGGATTTCAACCTCAAGATCAACAAGGGCGAGTTCATCTCGCTGATCGGCCACTCGGGCTGCGGCAAATCCACGGTGCTGACCATGGCCGCAGGGCTGAACCCGATCTCCAAGGGGGCGATCAAGCTGGACCGCCGCCATGTAGAGGGTGCCGACCCGGAACGCGCGGTGGTGTTCCAATCACCCAACCTGTTTCCCTGGCTGACCGCACGGGAGAACTGCGCCATCGGCGTCGATAAGGTTTATCCCAAGGCGTCCCAGGCGGAGCGGCAGGACGTGGTCGAATACTACCTGGAGCGCGTCGGCCTGGCGGATGCGATGGACAAGCCTGCGCATGCGATGTCGAACGGCATGCAGCAGCGGGTCGGCATCGCCCGGGCCTTTGCCCTGTCGCCCAAGCTTCTGTTGCTGGATGAGCCCTTCGGCATGCTCGACAGCCTGACCCGCTGGGAGCTGCAGGAGGTGCTGATGGAGGTCTGGTCCCGCACCAAGGTGACCGCGATCTGCGTCACCCATGACGTAGACGAGGCGATCCTTCTGGCCGACCGGGTGGTGATGATGACCAACGGACCCCAGGCCACTATCGGCAAGATCACCGACGTGAAGCTGCCGCGCCCGCGCACCCGCAAGGCGCTGCTGGAACACCCGGATTACTACACCTACCGGCAGGAGGTGCTCGATTTCCTGGAGGAATACGAGCACGGGGCGAAACCCAAGCCCAAACCGGCGGCAGACAAGATTGCAGCGGAGTAAGACCATGACCCAGAAACTCGTCATCATCGGGGCCGGCATGGCCTCTGGCCGGGTGATCGAGCATCTGCTCGACGCGGACCCCGGCGCCTATGACATCACCCTGTTCAACGCCGAGCCGCGCGGCAACTACAACCGCATCATGCTGAGCCCAGTGCTGTCGGGCGAGAAGACCTATGAGGAGATCGTCACCCATTCGGACGACTGGTACGCGGAGCGCGGCATCGCCTGCCGGTTCGGCGAGCATGTGGTGAGGATCGACCGCGAGATGAAGGTGGTCGAGGGCGAGAACGGCCATATGCCGTATGACAAGCTGGTGATCGCCACCGGCTCAGCCCCCTTTATCATCCCGGTGCCGGGGCACGACCTGCCGGGGGTGATTTCCTACCGCGACCTGGACGATACCAACGCGATGATCGACGCTGCCGCCAGCGGGGGCAAGGCGGTGGTGATCGGCGGCGGCCTCCTCGGGCTGGAGGCCGCCGCAGGCCTCAAGGAGCGCGGCATGGATGTGACCGTGCTGCACCTGATGGGCCACCTGATGGAGCGCCAGCTGGATGAGGCCGCGGGCTATCTGTTGCGCAAAGACCTGGAGGCGCGCGGCATTACCGTGAAAACCCAGGCCTCGACCAAGGCGATCCTGGGCGAAGACCGGGCGCAAGCGGTACTGCTGGAAAGCGGCGAAACGCTGGGGGCCGATCTGGTGGTGATGGCGGTGGGCATCCGACCGGAAACCCGGCTTGCCAATGACGCGCATCTGACTGTGGCGCGCGGCATCGAGGTGAACGCGCAGATGCAGACGTCCGACCCGGATATATATGCCGTGGGGGAATGCGTGGAGTTTGACGGCCACCTTTTCGGCCTGGTGGCGCCGCTCTATGATCAGGCCAAAGTGCTAGCAGACAGCCTGCTGGACCAGCCGAATGCCTTTGTGGTCAAGGAACTGGCCACCAAGCTCAAGGTCACCGGCTGCGACCTGTTCAGCGCCGGGGATTTTGCCGAGGGAGAGGGGCGCGAGGACATTGTCTTCCGCGATCCCTCCCGCGGTATCTACAAGCGGCTGGTGATCGAAGACGACCGGCTGATCGGCGCGGTGATGTACGGCGACACCGCAGACGGCAGCTGGTTCTTCGGCCTGATCAAGGACGGCACCGACATTGACGAGATGCGCGGGACGCTGATCTTCGGCCCGGCTTTTCAGGGGGGCGCCTCCGCGGACCCTCTGTCAGCCGTTGCAGCCTTGCCGCCTGAGGCGGAGATCTGCGGCTGCAACGGCGTCTGCAAGGGACAGATCACCGGCGCCATCGACGGCGGCGCAACGGACCTCGGCGCAATCCGCGCCACCACCAAGGCCTCGGCCTCCTGCGGCACCTGCACCGGGCTGGTGGAACAGCTGCTGGCGGTGACGCTGGGTGATGGCTACGCGGCGCCGCAGGCGCAGCCGGTCTGCGGCTGCACCAGCCACACCCACGAGGACGTCCGCCGCCTGATCAAGTCGCAAGAGCTAAAAAGCCAGGCCGCGGTCTGGCAGGAGCTTGGCTGGACCACCCCCAACGGCTGCCATGTCTGCCGCCCTGCGGTGAACTATTACCTCCTGGCGGACTGGCCGCTGGAATACCGGGACGACCCGCAGAGCCGTTTCGTGAACGAGCGCAAGCACGCCAATATCCAGAAGGACGGCACCTTCTCGGTGGTGCCGCGCATGTGGGGCGGCATCACCACCCCGGATGAGCTGCGCGCCATCGCCGATGCCGCCGACAAGTACGACGTGCCGACGGTAAAGGTCACCGGCGGCCAGCGCATCGACCTTCTGGGCGTGAAAGGCGAAGACCTTCCCGCAATGTGGGCGGATTTGAACCGCGCCGGGCTGGTCTCGGGCCATGCCTATTCCAAGGGGCTGCGCACGGTGAAGACCTGCGTCGGCACCGATCACTGCCGGTTCGGCACCCAGGACTCGACCGGGCTGGGCATCAAGCTGGAAAAGCACCTGTGGGGGTCCTGGACCCCGCACAAGCTGAAGCTGGCGGTCTCCGGCTGCCCGCGCAACTGCGCCGAGGCGACCTGCAAGGACATCGGCGTGGTCTGCGTCGACAGCGGCTATGAAATCCACGTCGGCGGCGCCGCGGGAATGGAGATCAAGGGAACCGAGCTGTTGTGCAAGGTGGCAACCGAGGCCGAGGCGCTCGAGGTGATCTCGGCGATGACCCAGATCTACCGCGAGAACGCCAAGTACCTGGACCGGATCTACAAATGGCTGGCCAGGGTCGGGCTCGACTGGGTCAAGGCGCAGATCGTGGACGACGTGGAGAACCGCAAGGCGCTGGCGGAGCGGTTTCAGCTGTCGCAATCCGTTTACCGCAAGGACCCCTGGGCGGAACACGCACAGGACAGCACCACCCGGGCGCAATACGCCCCCCTTGCCAATCTCACCCTGGAGGCTGCGGAATGAACTGGATCGACATCGGCCATATCGAAGACATCCCGCTGCATGGCGCGCGGGTGGTGAAAACCCCGGTGGGCTGCGTTGCGCTGTTCCGTACCGGCGCGGCGGAAGTGTTTGCCGCAGACGACCGCTGCCCGCACAAGGGCGGGCCGCTGTCAGAGGGCATCGTGCACGGCCAAAGCGTGACCTGCCCGCTGCACAACTGGGTGTTCGATCTGAACACCGGCGCGGCGCAGGGGGCGGATGAAGGCCGGATCGGCACCTATCCGGTGCGGGTGGACGGCGGCCGCCTGCTGATCGATGGCAATGCCATCGGCAAGCGGAGCGCTGCGTGATGGCAGGAGCGGCTTGCCAGGAGGTCCGCTCGACCTGCCCCTATTGCGGCACCGGCTGCGGCGTGCTGCTGCGTCCGGACGGCGCAGGCGGGCTGGCGGTGCACGGCGACCCGGACCACCCGGCCAACCGCGGGCGGCTCTGCTCCAAGGGGCTGGCGCTGGGGGAGACGCTGGGGCTGGAGGGCCGCCTGCTGGCCCCGCGGGTGAAGGGGCAGGAGACGGATTGGGACACCGCCCTGGACCTGGTCGCCGCCAGGTTCCGCCAGGCGGTGGAGCAGCACGGCCCGGACAGCATCGGCTTCTACCTGTCGGGCCAGATGCTGACCGAGGATTACTATGTCGCCAACAAGCTGATGAAGGGCTTTCTCGGCTCCGCCAATATCGACACCAACTCCCGCCTTTGCATGGCCTCCACCGTCGCCGGCCACAAACGCGCCTTTGGCACCGATACGGTGCCCGGCACCTATGCGGATCTGGAGGAGGCCGATCTGATTGTTCTCGTCGGCTCCAACCTGGCGTGGTGCCACCCGGTTCTCTACCAGCGCATCCTTGCCGCCCGCGAAAACCGCGGCACCCGGCTGGTAGTGATTGACCCGCGCCGCACCGCCAGCTGCGATCAAGCGGACATGCATCTGAAACTGCGGGCAGGCAGCGATGTGGCGCTGTTCAACTACCTGCTGGCGGCGCTCCGCGCAGGCGGCGCGCTGGATGCGGAGTATCTGCGGCATGTGAATGGGCTGGGTGAGGCGCTGGACGCTGCCTATGCCGCCGATGCCGCGGTGACCGGGCTGGAGGGTTCCGAGATCGCAGCCTTCTGCGAACTGTGGATGCGCGCCGAAAAGGTGGTGACAATCTTCAGCCAGGGGGTGAACCAGTCCACCTCCGGCACCGACAAGGTGAATGCCATCCTGAATTGCCATCTGGCCACGGGGCGCATCGGCAAGCCCGGCTGCGGGCCGTTCTCTGTGACCGGCCAGCCCAATGCGATGGGCGGGCGCGAGGTGGGCGGGCTGGCCAATATGCTGGCCTGCCATATGGATCTGGAAAACAGCCGCCACCGCGCCGCGGTGCAGGAGTTCTGGGGCGCCCCGGCGATGCCCGAACGCGCAGGCCTGAAGGCTGTCGATCTGTTCCGCGCAGCAGGCGACGGACGGCTCAAGGCGCTGTGGATCATCCACACCAATCCCGCCGTCACCATGCCGGAGGCCGATGCCGTCTCCGCGGCCATCAAGACCTGCGAGTTCACTGTGGTCAGCGACGTCACAGCCGCAACTGACACTGCCCGGCTGGCGGATGTGCTGCTGCCCGCTGCCGCCTGGGCGGAAAAGGACGGCACCGTCACCAATTCGGACCGCACAATCAGCCGCCAGCGCGCCGCCCTGCCGCCGCCGGGTGAGGCCCGCCCCGACTGGGACATCCTGGCCGATGCGGGCCGGCGCATGGGCTGGGGCGCGGCGTTTGATTATCAGTCTCCGGCGCAGATCTTCCGCGAGCATGCGGCCTTGTCCGGGCTGGCTGGCAATTTCGGGCTGGATTTCGACATTTCCGGCCTCAGCGGCCTATCCGACTCTGACTACGAAGGGTTGCGCCCGGTCCGCTGGCCGGTCAGCCGCAGCCGCCAGGGCGGGCGCTTCTTTGCGGACGGGCAGTTCTTTCACCCGGACCGAAAGGCCCGCATGCTGCCCGTCCGCTGCCGCCCGCCTGCCGCCTCACAAGACCGCCAGTATCCGTTTCGCCTGAACACCGGCCGCATCCGCGACCAGTGGCACACGATGACCCGCACCGGCAAAGCGCCGCGCCTGTCGGCCCACTTGGCGGAACCCTTTGCCGACATCCACCCGGAGGACGCCCGGCGGCTGGGCGTGCAGCCCGCGGACCTGCTGCGGCTCAGCAGCCCGCACGGGCAGGCCATCCTGCGCGCCCGGATCACTGCGGATGTGCAGCCCGGCGACCTGTTTGCGCCGATCCACTGGACCGGCGAAACCGCCCCTTCGGCGCGCATCGATACGCTTGTCGCCGCCGCCACGGATCCTGTTTCAGGGCAGCCCGAAAGCAAGGCTGCCGTTGTTGCGGCGGAACGCTGGCAGGCCGCCTGGTACGGCTTTGCAGTCTCGTGCCGACCGATGGCGCCCCGGACGGATTACTGGGCCATGACCCGCACCAAAACAGGATACCGGGCCGAATTGGCCGGATCGCCGCCCCTCGGCGACGCCGAAGCCGCGGCCCGGGCCTTGTTCGCGATGCCGGACGCGGAGCTGCAGATGATGACGGACAGCAGCAGGGGCATTACCCGGCTGGCGCTGTGCCGGGACGGCAGGGTCCAGGCAGCGCTGTTCACCGCGCCGGAGCCAGTGGCCGTCAGCCGGGATTACCTGGCCGGGCTGCCAGGCACCTGCGCAAGCGGCATCCTGACTGGTGTTCCGGCGGCGGACCAGCCGGATCCCGGCCCGCTGGTTTGCGCCTGCTTCAGCGTTGGCGCCAGCACCATTCTTCAGGCCATCGAAACAGGCGGTTTGCTGAGTGTTGCAGATGTCGGCGCAGCCCTTCAGGCCGGCACAAATTGCGGCTCCTGCCGTTCCGATATCGCAGCCCTGCTGGCCCGGGCTGCCGTCCCGCATGCCGCAGAATAGAAGGCCGCGGCATGACAGCAGTCTCAAAAAATGGGCGCCCGCTGTCAGAAAATCGCGGCGGGCAGCCAGGTTGCAAGGCCGGGGATCAGCCAGACCAGCAGAACACCCAGCGCCTGCAGCCCGATGAACGGAACCACCCCCTGATAGATCTGGCGGGTGGTAACCTCCTTCGGGGCGGCGCCGCGCAGGTAGAACAGCGAAAAGCCAAAGGGCGGCGTCAGGAAGCTGGTCTGAAGGTTGATCGCGATCAGGATGCCCAGCCAAACCGGGTCATGTCCCATCAGGATCAGGGCCGGCGTCACCAGCGGCAGCACGATGACAGAGATCTCGACAAAATCGAGGAAGAAACCCAGCACAAAGATGAACAGCATGCAGAACAGCAGCGCGCCGGTCGGCCCGCCGGGCATGCTGCCCAGGAAGTGCGCCACCCGCTCCTCGCCGCCCAGGCCAATAAACACCAGGGAAAACATGCCCGCCGCCAGGATGGTGGCAAAGATCATCGCCGTCATCGTCGCGGTTGAGGTGACGGCATCATGCAAAATGCGCTTCTGCAAGCCGCTGCGCAGGGCGGCCAGGATGGCAACGGCCCCTGCCCCGGCCAGCAGCGCATAGAAGACCCCCGCCGCCAGATCGCCGCCGCCTAGGTCGCTGCGCTGCAGCCGGACAGGATGGACCCCGGCGAGGATGCCCAGCAGGATCAGCGCCGCCGCTCCGAACAGGATCATCCGGGCCGGGCCGCCCGCTCGCGCGCCCGCCATCAGCAGGGCACCGATGCCGCCTACTGACGCGGCCTCAGTCGGGGTGGCAACACCGCCTAGGATGGCGCCGAGCACGGCAAAGATCAGCAGGATCGGCGGCACCACCGCGCGCACAACTTCGCCGCCGTTCGGGCGGGCCACCCCGGCCGGCGCCGACGGCATGTCCTGCGGCCGCAGCAGGCCTCGGATCAGGATATACAGAAGATAAAGCACCACCAGCACCAGCCCCGGCACCAGTGCTGCGGCAAAGAACTGGCCCACCGACAGCGCCTCGACCGAGAACTTGCCCTGCTCGTACTGGGCCTGCTGGTAGGCGTTCGACATCACGTCGGCCAGGATGATCAAAAGCGTCGAAGGCGGAATAATCTGCCCCAGCGTGCCTGCAGTGCAGACGATGCCCGAGGCCACCCGCGGATCATAGCCCGCGCGCAGCATGGCCGGCAGGGCGATCATGCCCATCGCCACCACTGTCGCGCCGACAATGCCGGTTGAGGCCGCCAGCAGCGCCCCCACCAGTACAACCGAAATGCCCAGACCGCCCTTCAGCTGGCCGAACAGCCGCCCCATGGTGTCCAAGAGCTCTTCTGCGATGCGGCTTTTCTCAAGGATTGCGCCCATCAGCACAAACAGCGGAATGGCGATCAGCACCTCGTTGCTCAGCAGGCCGAATGCCCGCTGGCCCAGCGCCCCCAGCAGCGAGACGTCCATCACCCCCAGCACCCAGCCGAGGTAGGCAAAAACCACCGCAACCCCGGCAATGGAGAAGGCGACCGGAAACCCCATGAGGATCGCCGCCATCAGCGCGGCAAACATGATCAGGTCAAGGTAGGCGGTCATCAGGCGTCACTTTCGGAAAACAGGCGGATCAGCAGCGCCAGGGACTGCAGCATCACCAGCACGCAGAACGCCGGGATCAGCGATTTCAGCAGGAACACAGCCTCGATGCCGCCAACAGCCAGCGGGCCTTCGAGAATAGACCAGGAATTGCGCACCGACGGCCAGGACCAGTAGAGCAGCGCCGCCATCGAGGGCAGCAGCAGGAACAGGTGGCCGAAGATGTCGATGCGGCGCTGCGCCCTGCGGCTGAGGCCGGCATAGAACACATCCACCCGCACGTGCTTGTCGACCAGCAGCGTGTAGCCCGCAGCCAGCATGAACAGGGCGGAGTGCATGTAAAGGACACTTTCCTGCGCGGCGATCGAGTTCACACCGAATACATAGCGCCCGACCACGATGGCAAACTGCGCCAGCACCATGGTCAGCGCCAGCCATCGCACCACATGCGCCAGCCCCCGGTTCACCCCGTCCAGCGCATCTGCAACCCGTTGCATCCTGCTTTCTCCCCATCAAAAAACCGGCGCCCGCTGCGGCGGGCGCCGGCTGTCTTGCCGTTTTCAGTAACCCATCACCGAGGCACGGGCATTCATCTGGCCATTGTCGGCATAGCTCATGTAGCCGCCAACGCTGTCGCGATAGGCCAGGAAGCTTTCGGTGATACGGCGCACCAGCTCATCCTCGTCCTCCTGCAGCTCTGCGACCACCTCCTTGGCAGCGGCGCCCATCGCGGCGATCACATCCTCGGGGAACATCTTCACCTGCACACCATCCTCGTCGACCATCTTCTTGAGGGCCAGCGCGTGTTTGGTGGTGTATTCGGTCCAGACCGGGTTGTAGAGGCTCTCGCAGGCCAGCGACACCACCTGCTGCAGGTCCTCGGGCAGCTCGGCAAAGACATTGGCGTTGACGCCGCATTCCTCAGCCGAGGACGGCTCGCCCACGCCGGGCCAGTAGTAGTTCTTGGCCACCTGGTAATAGCCAAGCGCGCTGTCGGTCCAGGGGCCGATGAACTCACCGGCATCCAGCGCGCCGGTCTGCAGTCCCTGGAACATCGCCGGACCGCTGGTGGCCTCTGCCGCCATGCCCAGTTTCGAGGCCATCTCCGACGCCAGTCCGGTGGTGCGGAACTTCAGCCCCTTCAGGTCTTCGGCAGAGTTGATCTCCGTCTTGAACCAGCCGCCCCACTGCGGGCCGGAGTTGCCGCACAGGAACGGCTTGATGCCAAAGCGGCCGTACATCTCGTCATAGAGCGCCTGGCCGCCGCCGTGGTACATCCAGCCGAACTGCTCATCCGCGCGCAGGCCGAACGGCTGCGAGCCGAACAGCAGGATGCCCTTGGACTTGGAGCCCCAGTAGGCAGGCACCGCGTGGTAGAGCTCAGCCGTGCCTTCGGACACCGCGTCGAACACGCCGCGGCCCGGCACCAGTTCACCCGCGGCAAACAGCTTCACCTCGATCCGGCCGCCCGACAGGGTGGTGATCCGGTCGGCCAGCATCTGCGCCGCCACACCCGGTCCCGGCAGGTTCTTGGGCCAGGCCGTGACCATCTTCCACTGCATCTTGCCCTGGGCAATGGCCGGGCTCGCCAGCGTCGCCGCTGCCGCGCCCATTGCGCCGGCTTTCAAGAATGCGCGTCTTTCCATGTCTCCAGTCCTCCGTCTGTCGGTGCATCTGCAGCAGGCCGGTGGCGGCAGTGCAGACTCATTTTTTGTACGCGCTTTACATTAATATGTAGCTACATATTATTGTCAATCACGGTTGCGCGGTTCCAAGTCGCCTTTCCGCGCAGGATGCAATATGGAGCGGCGGAGCGCATTTTCCCGTTTGGCCTGGGGAGGACGATGACGGACAAGCAGCGGCATTCCTGGGTGAGCATCCGGGACAGCATCCGGGAGATGATCCTGAACTCCACCTACGGGCCGGGGGACAAGCTGCCGCGGGACGAGGAGTTCGCCGCCCGCTTCGGCTGCGCCCGCTCCACCGTTCACCGGGCGATGCGCGACCTGGCCCAGAGCGGTCTGGTGGAACGGCGCCGCAAGGGCGGCACCATGGTGCGGCGCGATCCGGTGACCCGCGCAACGCTCGATATCCCGATCACCCGGCTTGAGGTCGAACAGAAGGGCAGCACCTACGGCTACCGGCTGATCCGGCAGTCTGTGCAGCCTTCCAGCCCGGCCATTATGGCCAATTTCGGCCTGCCGGAGGCCCGCCCGATGCTCCGCGTCGAAGCTTTGCACCTGGCCGACAGCCGCCCCTATATTTTCGAGGACCGCTGGATCTGTCTGGAAACCGTGCCGGAGATCACCTCGGTGGACCTGACCCGCGAAAGCGCCAACGAATGGCTGGTCCGCAACCGCCCCTACAGCCGCTGCGACCTGCGCCTCTACGCCCGTCCCGGCACCCCCAGCGATAGCGAAATCCTCCAGAGCTCCCCAGGGGATGCGCTGTTTGTGATGGAGCGCACCACCTGGATTGGCGACGCGCCGATCACCAGCCTCTGTGCCGTTGCCCATCCGGGCTACCAGCTTTTCACCCGGGGCTGACGGAAAGCACCGCGCCAGAGGCCGGATCCGGGCTGCAGGAACCATCCCCGCGCAAACCTCGCGGCAGGCAGCCGTGCCCAGTCATTCAGCTCCCGAATCACTTCAACAAATTCGCCGCGACCCTCCCGCGCGGGAGGGTTTGCACGGCAGTGCCGCCGTCAGCGGCCGCTGCGAAAAAAGCAGGGATAACAGGCCTGAAACACGCAAATTCGAGCGCAGAATGCATGATTGCCGTCTTGACGCGGGCCGGGCCGGTCAGGAGAAATACCTCCATGGCGTTTCCGGCACATATCTTCCGGCTCATCAGGGTGGCTGCTGCATTTGCGGTGATCCTTGTGCTGGGGTTTTCACTGCCATCCGCCGCGCATTCCATTGCAGGTCATCACGGCGATGCCGCGGTCTCGCATACCGGCGATAGCCATGCCGGTGCGGCGCATGACGCTGCCGGCACCGGTGCGCAGGATGGCCAGGATGCGCCCCGGAACGCCGACGGCGCAAACTGCTGCGCGGGTGCCTGCATGGCAGTTGCTGTGCTGTCTTTGCAGCCGGAAGAAATCTCCGTGACCCAGTCTGTGCGCTGGAAGCAGGAGAATTCGCAGCTGCCGTCCAGGGAACAGCTCGCACTGCTGCGCCCGCCAAGAGCCTGAGACATCTGAACCGTTTCAACGGTCTCTAAAACCCTCCTGCACGCAAATGCAGGAGCCGTGCAGACATACCTCAGGAAAACCACATGAAATCTCTGTTTCTGGCCGGGGCGGGCGCCCTGCTGCTGGGGGCGTGCGCCAGAACACCGGCTGCACTGCCCGATACCGCAGCCTTGCAAACTGCTGCCGCGCCGTCCGGCCCATACCGGTCTCTGAATTACCAGTCTCCGCTCAAGGGGTTCGAAACCTACCAGCCCAGCGGCCCCGCCCCTTGGCGCGGTGTCAACGAGCAGCAGGAGAGCCAATGATGACAGCGAAAACTTGGAGCGTCCTCCTGGCGCCGCCCCTGGTGCTGGCCGCCTGCTCGGCCGCGGTGCCGGAAAAATTCACCAGCCCGCAGGCCGGGTTTCAGGAGGTCGCCAGCCAGACCTCGGCCGCCATCGGCAAGCGCACGGCCTTTGCCCAGACCCAGGCCCAGAACGAGGCGCTGGCAAGGGAAGTCCGGCAGCTGGTCCATGGCAAGACGATCTCCGCCGATACTGCGGTGCAGGCCGCGCTTTTGAACAACAAGGGCCTGCAGGCGTCTTATGCCGCGGTCGGCCTTTCGGCAGCAGAGGCCTGGCAGCAGATGACGCCGGAAAACCCGGTGGTCTCGATCGGCCTGATGGGGATCGGCGCGCCGGAACTGGGCCTGTACCGGGCGCTGGAATCGACCATCGCCGTGAACCTGCTGGACGTGAAGACCCGCAAGCAGCGCGTCGCCGTGGCTGAGACGCAGTTCCAGCAGGCGCAGCTGAACGCGGTGAACGACACGCTGGCGCTGGCCGGGCAGACCCGGCAGGCCTGGATCAATGCCGTGGCCGCGTTTGAACGGCTGAGTTATCTGCGCCAGGCCAGCGGGACAGCGGCAGCGGGGGCAGAACTGGCCAGCCAGTTGGGCAAGACCGGCGCGCTGAACAAGGCGGGCCAGGCGCGGGAGTTTGCCTTCAATGCCGAGCTGGCAGGACAGGTGGCCCGTGCCCGGCTGGAGGCGCAGCTCGCCAAGGAGGAGCTGACCCGGCTGATGGGCCTTTGGGGCAGCGACGCCAACTACTATGTGCCGGATGCGCTGCCGCCACTGCCAAAGTCCCTGCCGCGGGTCGCCTCGATCGAAGCGGCGGCACTGACAAACCGGGTAGATCTGAAGGTTGCCAAGCTTGGACTTGAGGCGCAGGCCCGCGCCTTTGGCCTGACCGGCAGGACCCGGCTGGTCACCGACCTGGAGCTGATTGCCGGCGCTGAGGCGGAGCGCGAGCGCGAGGACGGGGAGACCCACACCGAAACCCTGCCGCAGCTGGAGCTGGAGTTTGCCATTCCGGTCTTTGACACCGGCAAGGCGCGGATGCGCAAGGCGGAGCTTTCCTACATGCAGGCGGCCAATACGCTGGCGGAACGGGCGGTCAGTGTCCGCTCGGAGGCCCGCAGTGCTAAGCTGGCCTATCATTCCTCCTATGAGATCGCGCGCCATTACCGCGACATTCTGGTGCCGCTGCGCCGGACAATCGAGGAGGAAGGCCTGCTCAGTTACAACGGAATGATCACCAGCACCTTCGAACTGCTGACCGGCGTGCGCGACAAGCTGGCGGGCTCGCTGGAGGCGGCCAATGCCAAGCGCGATTTCTGGCTGGCCCAGGCCAATGTCAGCGCCGCGATCTATGGCGGCGGCACAGGTTCCGCACCGCAGAACGGCAGCGAACAGATTGCCGCTGGCGGCGGTGCAGGCCATTGAAAGGATCAAATGACATGATGAACAGACGTCAAATGCTTGGGGCCGGCGCCGCGGGTGCGGCGCTGGTGTCCAGCCAGGCCTGGGGCAAGACCCTAAACATGGGCCTACCCGAAGCTGCGAGTATGGACAGCGCCGCCACACAGCCGCCGCTGCCCCCCTCCACCGGTCCGGACTACAACCCGGTGGTCACCCTGAACGGCTGGACCCTGCCGTTCCGGATGAACAACGGGGTGAAGGAGTTCCATTTGGTCGCCGAGCCGGTCGAGCGCGAGCTGGCCGAAGGCATGATCGCGCATCTGTGGGGCTACAACGGTCAGTCCACCGGCCCCACGATCGAGGCGGTAGAAGGCGACCGGGTCCGCATCTTTGTCACCAACAAACTGCCGGAACATACCTCCGTGCATTGGCACGGGATGATCCTGCCTTCGGGCATGGACGGGGTGAGCGGCCTCAGCCATCCGGGCATCCCGCCGGGCAAGACCTTTGTCTATGAGTTCGACCTGATCAAATCCGGCACCTTCATGTACCACCCCCATGCGGATGAGATGGTGCAGATGGCGATGGGGATGATGGGCATGTTCATCGTGCATCCCAAGGACCCGGCCTTCATGCCCGTCGACCGCGATTTCCTGATCATGCTCAACGCCTTTGACATCGATCCCGGCTCCTATGTGCCGCGGGTGATGGAAATGACGGACTTCAACCTGTGGTGCTGGAACAGCCGGATCTTCCCGGACATCGATCCGCTGGTGGTCAATCAGGGCGACAGGGTGCGCGTCAGGACCGGCAACCTGACCATGACCAACCACCCGATCCACATGCACGGCTATGACTTCGAGGTCACCTGCACCGACGGCGGCTGGGTGCCCGAAAGCGCCCGCTGGCCGGAAGTCTCGATCGACATTCCTGTCGGCGCCATGCGCGCCTATGAGTTCGATGCGGTGCATCCGGGCGACTGGGCGATCCACTGCCACAAATCGCACCACACGATGAACGCGATGGGCCACGACGTGCCGACCTTCATCGGCACCGACAAGCGCAAGCTGACCGGCCAGATCCGCAACCTGCAGCCCGAATACATGCCGATGGGCACCGCCGGCATGGCCGACATGGGCGAGATGTCGATGCCGCTGCCCGACAACACCGTGCCGATGATGGCCGGCTGGGGCCCGTACGGGCCGCTGGAAATGGGCGGCATGTTCTCGGTCGTGAAGGTGCGCGAGGGCATCGACGCAAACGACTACAGCGATCCCGGCTGGTACGAAAACCCGCCCGGCACCCAGGCCTATGAGTGGGCAGGCGAGCTGCCGGACTTTGCCCGCGCCGAAGACGCGCAGACCCGCATTACCCCGAAACCAACTGCCAAGGGCTGACCGGCCCCTGGAACAAATCCAAACCTGACGAGGAGACAGACATGAACAAGATTCTTTCCGCAGCCCTAATTGGCGCTCTTTCCACCGCTCCGGCCTTTGCCGTCGGCACCCATGGCGGCGGCCACCACGGCGAGATGGAGGTTGGCAAGCCCGGCGAGGCCGCCCACGCGGACCGGGAAGTCGCCGTGACCATGAAGGAGACAGACGACGGCGAGATGCTGTTCGAGCCGTCCAGCTTTTCCTTTGCCAAGGGCGAGACGGTCAAATTCGTGATCACCAACGCGGGCGAGTTGGAGCATGAGTTTGTGCTGGATACGGCGGAACGCAATGTCCACCACAAGGCGATGATGGCCAAGATGGAGATGGAACATGACGACCCGAACTCAGTGCGCCTGGACCCGGGCGCCAGCGGCGAAGTGGTCTGGACCTTCACCAACGCCGGCACCTTCGAGTTCGCCTGCCTGATCCCCGGCCACTACGAATCCGGCATGCACGGCCCGGTGGCGGTGCTGGACGGCAGCGGCGGCACGTTCACCGCGGGCACGGTCAAGAAGGTCGACGCCAAGTCCGGCAAGGTCACGATCATTCATGAAGAGCTGGTTGATCTGGAGATGCCTGCGATGACCATGGTGTTCCGGGTCGCCGATGACGCGATGCTGGATCAGCTGAAAGCCGGCGACGCCATCGAATTCGTTGCCGAGCGGATCAAGGGCAAGCTGACCCTCACCGCGCTGAAGTAAGCCCCGGGGCGGAAGGCAGGCTTGCCTGCCTTCCCCTAAGCGCAACAGAGTTCACCAATGCCGGAATTCCACACTCTCGCCCACGACGCGGCAGCGGCGCTGGGGTTCAGCTACGACAGCACGGCGCCCGCCTGGCTGCATCCGATGATGCACTTGGTGCTGGTCCTCGCCCCTGCTCTGCTGGCGTCGACACTGGCGGTTCAGGCGGCCTTGCTGCTGCGCAGGCGCTTTCAGGCTCCGGCAGCTGATCCCGCGGCACAAGAGCAGGCGGCGGGCATCTGGGCCAGCCTGCCGCGCTATATCCTGCGCGCAACGGGACGGCAGCAGGCAGCCCTGGTCGTGCTCAGCCTGACCGCGATGCCGATCCTTTACCTGACTCTCGAATTGCCCAAGCAGATCGTGAACCGTGTCTTTGAAAGCCAGGACGGTGCGGGGCCAGTTCTGGGATTCGACCTGCCGCAAGTCTCGCTGCTGTTTCTGCTCTGCGGCGCCTACCTGGCGGCCATTTCGCTCAACGGTCTCAACAAATACTGGTTGAACATCCGCAAGGGCCGGGTTGCCGAAAGCTTTGTGCGCCGGCTCCGCCTTGCCGTCTACCGCCAGTGGAGGCGCGACCAGCACGCACATCGCCAGCCTGCCATCATGCCCGTTCTCGGCCCCGAGGTGGAGCCGGTCGGCGGCTTTGCCTCTGAACTGCTGACCGTCCCGCTGCTGCAGGGCGGGACGCTGGCGACGATCCTTTTGTTCATGTTCGTGCAGGACCCGATCCTCGCCGCGGCTGCTCTGACGGTCCTGCCTTTGCAGTTGATCATCGTGCCGCGGCTGCAGCGGCGGGTGAATGCGATCTCGCGCAAGCGGATCCGCGAGATGCGCCTGCTCAGCGGCCATCTGGACCGGCAAATGCGGGCGGCCCGCCCGGGCGCGCTGCCGGTTGCGCGCAGCTTCCGGCAGCTGCAGGAACACCGCCTGCAGATCCACCGGCTGAAATTCCTGGCCAAGGCAATCCACAACTTCCTGACCGCCCTGACCCCGTTCCTGTTCTATTCCCTGGGCGGCTACTTCGTGCTGCAGGAGCGGGTTTCGCTGGGCGCACTTGTGGCGATGCTGTCGGCGCACAAGGAATTCTCATCCCCGCTGAAGGATCTGTTCCGTTTCTACCAGCAAAGCGAGGACGTGCGGATCCGGTACCAGGAGATCTGCGCTTTCGCGTTCCGCCCCGGCGGGCTGCCCGGAGCGGCCTCCGGTGCTGGCCGCCACCCGTATCAGCCCGCCCCGCGCGCGGCATTTCAGCCCCTCAATAAGAGAAAGCAAACCTCATGAATAAAAACATAGCCATTACAGCAGCCGCAGCCTTGGCAGCGGCGGCAGCCTACTTCGTCTACAGCAGCACCAACGGAAAGGATGCAACTTCGCCGCGCGCCGTTCTGGAACCCGGCGCCCCGCTTGCCGAAGTTCAGCTGCCGCCGGAGCTAAGTGAAACCGCGATGACCGGGAAACGCGCCTTTGACGCGGTCTGCGCCGGCTGCCACGGAGACAACGCAGCGGGCCGCAACGGCATGGGACCGCCGCTGGTTCACAAGATCTATGAACCTTCGCACCACGGCGACGCCGCCTTCCTGCTTGCGGTCCGCAACGGCGTGCGGGCGCATCACTGGAAATTCGGCAACATGCCCGCCCAGCAGGGGCTGACCGATGGCGACGTCAAAGGCATCACTCAATATGTGCGGGAACTGCAGCGCGCAAACGGGATCAATTAGCTGGCAAGTGAAAGCCGGGCAGGAAACAGCCCGGCTTCCGCCACCTGAGATGCCTTGCGCCCAGCAGCCGGACCGGATGGGTGAGATCCGAGAACACGTTGTTCAGCCCGGGTTCAGGATCGACTGGATCTCATCTATGCGGGCCTTAGCCGCCAACCGCTCGGGGCTGTTGGGGAACAGGGACTCCATAAGCAATTCCATTTGCTGCAGGGCGGTCTCGCGACCGATGCCGCCTTCATGCAGCCCGCACCGCAGCCACAGCCCGTCAATCATTACCGAAATCGCCAAGGCGACCTCCTCAGCCCGTTCCCGGTCTGCCAGCTGTTCCAGCGCATGCATCAGGTTTGAGCGCATCCGCTGGTGAATGGCGGTCTGTATCCTCTGGTAGCTTGGATTGTACGGGATCTCCGCGAGCAGCGACAGCCAGGCATGCGCAATCTTGGGAGTGAAAAACTGGCGCGAGAAGTTGGCTTCGATCACTGAATAGACCCTTTCCCAGGGCGTGTTCGAGCGAATCAAGAGCGCGCTGACTTCGCGGGCCAGGTCCGCGTTGCCGTAACGCAGGGCCATTTCCAGCAGCCGGGCCTTGTTTCCGAAATAGTGCAGGACGTTGGTCTTGGAGACGCCTGCGCGCTTGGCGACCTTCTCCACGGTGGTTCCGGAAAGCCCTTCTTCACTAAGGGTTTCGAAGGCAGCCTTGGAATATTCCTCGGTCCGTAGCCTCCACAGTTTGTTCCGCTTCATCCGTCTCTCCCAGAGCTGGCCGGAGTAAATATTTCGTTGACTCGAGTGTCAATGTGTACCTATCAGACTATTTATAGACCAATGAGTCTATAAAAATTGGGAGGAAAAAATGAAGGCATTCTCGATTTCAGCTGCCCTTGGCATTTCGCTTCTGGGGGCGGGTTTGGCTGAAGCATCCTGCGAAAAAGTCCGGATGGCGGAGCCGGGCTGGACGGACCTGGCGCTCACTTCAGGTGTGGCATCCGTGCTGCTGAAGGGGCTGGGGTATGAGGCGGAAACAAAGGTGCTCGGCACCACGGTCACCTATGAGGCGATGGTCAACGGCGATCTGGATCTGTTCCTGGGATACTGGGACCCTGCCATGGCAACCTATTTCGCGCCCTATATCGAGGGCGATGCCATCGAGACGGTGAACCAGAACCTGGAAGGGGCGAAGTACACCTTTGCCGTGCCGAAGTACGTGTATGAGGCGGGCGTCACCAGCTTTGCCGACCTGGCCGCCCACTCAGAAAAGTTCGGCAGCCGCTTCTACGGCATCGAACCCGGCTCAAACACGCAGATGATGGATATCATCGACACGAATGCCTTCGGGCTGGGCGGCTGGAACGTCGTTGAAAGCTCGGAGCAGGGCATGCTGGCGCAGGTGCGCAGGGCCGTGTCGCGGGAGGATTGGGTCGTGTTCCTCGGGTGGGCCCCGCATCCGATGAATGTGGAATTCGACATCGAGTACCTGAGCGGCGGCGACGACTATTTCGGTCCGGACTTCGGGGCCGCGACAGTACATACCCAGACCCGAGCGGGCTATACCGAGGAATGCCCGAACATCGGGCGCCTGATCGCCCAGCTGGATTTTACCGTGCCGATGGAAAGCGAGGGCATGGGGTACATCATCAACGATGGCAAAGATCCCGAAGAGGCTGCGATGCGGCTGATCAAACAGCACCCGGACATGCTGGACGGTTGGCTGGACGGAGTGTCCACCCTTGCAGGCGGCCCGGGACTGCCCGCAGTCCGCGCCTATGCCGGGCTGGAGTGACCATCATGGAGTGGCTCATTCCTCACACCGCCAAGGCAAATGGCCAGCCGGTGCAGCTCAGCTACTGGGAGGCCGGTGATCCGGCTGCCCATCCCGTTGTCCTCTTGGTCGGGCTAGGCATGCAGGCGATCGAGTGGCCCGCGGATTTTATCCGGCAACTGTCGGAAACCCGCCGGGTCATCTGCATTGACAACCGCGATGCTGGAAAGTCGCCGCGCTGCGGTGAAGACAGCGAGCCGCTTGCTGCCGGGATCTGGATGCAGGGCGATACCGCGGCCGCCCAGGATCTGGCCCCGTATTCCCTCTTTGACATGCGGGATGATGTCCTGGCGCTGCTGGACCGCCTGCAGGTCGGCACCTTCGACATCATCGGGTTCTCCATGGGCGGCATGATCAGCCAGCTGGTTGCTGCCGCCGCGGGCCCGCGGGCCGGACGCTTTGTGCAGCTGGCCAGCAACGACGGAACCGCCGAAGTCGATGGCGACGCGGATTCCAAGTGCCGGATGGCGCGTCTGTTCACCCGGCCTTCGGATCCGGAACTGATCCGGACATACCTGCTGGAAGACGCTCTGGCCTATGGCGCGGGCCGCCTCACCGACACGCCGGAGCTTCGGAGCGAAGTCAACGCCGCTTTCTCCGCGGGGTATTCTTGCGGCGGTGCAGCCCGCCACGCACTTGCGGTTCTGACCACACCGGACCGGCGGCCGCTGCTCAAGTCAATCCAAAGCCGGACATTGGTTCTGCACGGCGACCGCGACAGCTGCATTTCCCCGCAACGGGGCGCGGCAGCGGCTGCGCTGATCCCGGAGGCCCGCTTCGAGCTGCTGCCGGGCGTCGGGCATGTTCTGGATCCCATGATGTGCAATGCCGCCCTCAACTGGCTGGAGCCGGCTGCAGGCACAAGGACAAGAATTGGAGAAAGCCATGGAGTGGCTTGAAACACATAAGATCCCGGTCGGCCATTGGGCAAAGCTGATGGTCGACTGGCTGACCGGCAACATGGCCTGGTTCTTTGACGGGCTGTCAGAGGTGATCGGAGCCATCGTCGCAGGCACTCTTTGGCTGCTGCAGATGCCGCATCCGCTGGTGCTGGTCGGCCTGGTTTCAGGGCTGGCCTGGTATTTGCACCGCTCGCTGGCCTTGACTGCCTTTGCGGCACTCGGCCTGCTTCTGGTCATCAACCAGGGGTACTGGATCGAGACCACCGAAACACTGTCTCTGGTGCTCGCGGCAACCACTATGTCGATGCTGATCGGCGTGCCTGTCGGGGTTCTGGCTGCCGGGCGGCCTTGGCTCTACCGGCTTCTGCAGCCGCTACTGGATCTGATGCAGACGATCCCCACCTTCGTCTACCTGATCCCGGCGCTGGTGCTGTTTGGTCTCGGTGCGGTTCCGGCCCTGATTGCAACAGTTGTGTTTGCCGTCCCCGCCCCGATCCGGCTGACTTACCTTGGCATCTCCTCAACGCCGCATGCGCTGGTGGAAACTGCGGATGCCTTTGGCGCCACCCCGGCGATGGTGCTGTGGAAGGTGAAGCTGCCCTGGGCCATGCCTCAGATCCTGGCCGGATTGACCCAGACCATCATGCTGTCGCTGTCGATGGTCGTTGTGGCTGCGCTTGTCGGCGCCAGCGGGCTGGGCGTTCCCACCCTGCGCGCGCTCAACCAGGTCAATGTCGGCAAGGGCTTCGAAGTTGGCATTGTAATTGTTATCGTTGCGATCCTTCTGGACCGCCTGCTGAAAGCCGGGAGGAGCTGATATGGAACAGCCGGTCATCAAGTTCGAAAACGCCAGCATCGTGTTCGGCGACAATCCGAAATCCGCACTGCCGCTGATGGACGCGGGCCTGAGCCGGGAAGAGGTCCGGGCCGAAAGCGGGCAGATCCTGGGGGTCCACAACTGTTCGCTCGAGGTGCAGGAAGGTGAGATCGTGGTGCTGATGGGCCTGTCCGGCTCCGGCAAGTCGACTCTGCTGCGCGCCTCCAACCGGCTCAATCCGCTGGCTGCCGGCACCGTGCATCTGCGCAGCAAAGGCGGGCTTGTGGACCTCGCCGCCGCCTCTGCCGCAGAATTGCGGAGCCTCCGCCGCCATGACGTGTCGATGGTGTTTCAGCAGTTTGGCCTGCTGCCCTGGCGCAGCGTGCTGGAAAATGCGGCCTTCGGGTTAGAGGCTGCCGGTGTGCCACGGGAGGAGCGGCTTCAGCGGGCCATGCGGCAGCTGGAGAAGGTGCATCTTGGGCAATGGGCCAATACCAATGTCTCTGAGCTTTCGGGCGGTATGCAGCAGCGGGTGGGCTTGGCCCGCGCCTTTGCCACCGACGCGCCGCTCCTGCTGATGGATGAGCCGTTCTCGGCGCTGGACCCGCTGATCCGCAACGAGCTGCAGGACGAACTGCTGGAGCTTCAAGCAGACCTGAAAAAGACGATCCTTTTCGTCAGCCACGATCTGGACGAGGCGATCAAACTTGGCAACCGGATTGCGATCATGGAAGGCGGCCGCATCGTGCAGCTGGGCACACCGCAGGAAATCGTGCTGAAGCCGGCCACGGACTATGTGCGGAACTTCGTGTCCCACATGAATCCGATGAATGTGCTTCATGCAGCCGAAATCATGAAGCCGGTCAACGGTACCATCCCCTCCGGCGCGCGGGTGCGCGATGCCGGCACGACGGTAAAGGACCTGATGCGGGCGCAGCTGAACGACGGCGGAGAGTACTTCGTGTCCAATGGCCGCGACATCATTGGCAGGCTGGATCATTCCGATATCTTCAAGGCACTGCTGCGCGAATAGCGCAGCAGGGTTCCCCGGCGCAAAAGCAACTTTTTGCTTAGAAAAAACAAAGGTGTGGCGACCCGCTCCCATTTTCCTTAAAGGCGCAGCTTGAAATACCCCTACATAGGGATAAATGCCAAAGCATGAAACGAAACACACATGACCGCGAAAACATGGCCCTGGTTCTGGCCCTCCTGCGCAGTGCCCAGCAGTTCCATCGGGCGATCGGCCCGGTGTTCCGGGCAGCAGGCCTGACCGCGTCGCAATGGGACGTGCTGGAAACCCTCAGCAACAAAGGCCCGATGACCGTGAATGCGCTGCTGGAACGGGCACTTGGAACCTCCGGCAACTTGGATGTGGTGATCAAGAACCTGATCCGCTCCGGGCTTGTCGAAAAAACGGTCAGCGATACGGACCGGCGCAGCCGCGTCCTGTCCCTGACAACCGTAGGCAGGGCAAAGGTCGAAACCTTCCTGCCCGCCCACAACGCCGCTCTGGCGGAGATCTTTGAAGGCCTGCCCGCCGACGGCAAGCGCCAGACCATACGGATGCTGAACCGGCTCCGCCGCAGCATGCACCACACCCGAAAGGATCATACCGATGAGTAACCGCACCTTCCTGACAGCGCACAGCGTGATCTACGCTTTCTTCGCGCTGGCGCTGTTCTTTGCACCCGGCCTGTTGTGGCCGAACTACGGCGTCGAGTTGAACGACCGCTACGCCTGGTTCCTGTCGCAGCACAACAGCATCTTTCTGGGCGGCATCGCGGTCATCAGCTTCCTGTTCCGAGAAGCGCCCTCCGGCAGCCACGAGGGCCGCAAGATCCTGACCGGCCTGATGTGGACCAACCTGCTGGGCCTCGCTGTCACCTTCTACGCCGGTGCCGCAGGCATTTTCACCGGCTTCGGCTGGTCGGATCCGGCTTTCTTCGCCCTGCTCTCGGCTCTCTGCTTCCTGCAACTCCGCAAGGGCTGACCCGCTACAACGCAAACACCGCAACACGTTTTCCCTCAACTCCTCAAAAGGACCCACGCATGAGCACTCAGAAAATCTGGGACATCCACCTCACCTATGATGGCCCCGTCACCGAAGAATTCCTTCAAGGCGCCAAACAGCTTGCCGAGAGCATTGCCCAGGAACCGGGCGTTGTCTGGAAAATCTGGACCCATGAGGCCGGCACCAATCACTTTGGCTCCACCTATCTGTTCAAGGATCTGGAGCATCTGGAGGCCTACAAGGCCATGCATATCCCACGCCTGAACGCGATCGGCATCGAGGTCGTCAGCGACCACGTGTTCGACGTGATGGAAGAGCTCAGCCAGATCAACCGCGCGCCAGTTGAGACAAGTTCGTAGACTGGGCCGTTTCGTGTTCACGCCTCTCCTGAGCTCCACAGGAGAGGCGTCCTCTACCAGTAGATCAATGTCTGCACTGGAGAAGCCGCAATGCAGTATCGGTCCCACAAGTTGACGGCAGCTATCGGCCAGGCCTGTCTCTCACAATTTCGTTGCGGCTGCGAAATGCTGCAACTGCTCGCTCGGCAAATTTGTCTCCTCGGTAGCTTTCGCTGCATTTCTGAAGAACGGCTGAAATGGTGGCAGGATGAGCCTGCCGCCTTTTTTGTTAGGCCAGCGGGATTTGGGCTAGCCAAACGCCCTTGGCCGTCAGGGTGAGGGCGCCGCCCTCCCCCTCGGACAATCCTATTAGACAGGGCCGTGTCCTCGGCTGCACCTGCGGCCCGCACCAACCCTGTCGAATAGCATTGCCTCGCTCCCTCCCGCGTCCGCCACGTGGCAGATCAGCAGGAACAGGCGGCTTCGCCGACTGAACCTGCAAATCAGCCCTGATTTTCCGGAAGGAAGTCAGATCAAACGAAACAGGCCGCGCGAGCCGAAAACGGTAATTGGGTCAGCAATCTGACAGAAAGGTCAGTTTTGCTTGGCATTCGACAATTGGTGTCAAACGTCAGGCATAACTGACTCGATGCGAGCCATTTTCTGGGGAAATTTTCCTGCACCTGCCAGGCATTTCCAACCCAATTGTCAAGCATTTCTGACCCAAACCGAACCTTCAGAACAAGATGTGAAATGGGCAAGATGCGCACAAATCTGCCGTTAAAACGCAGCATAGCAAAGTCTGCTTTCGAACCTGGAGTTCGAATACGGGGATGTTGATCCAAGAAATTGGTTAAAACTGTCCGCCAATCCGAAATGAAGGTTTACAACTACATTCGCTGCCGTTTCGCATCTTTAGCGACTTGAACCACTCAAGTAAGGGCGCAGGACACAACTACCTGCCTCACACACCTTGAGCTGTGACCAGTTGGAAATGTAGAACCTGTTCATTTCATCAGGTTCTACTTTCCATAAACTGGCTAGCGGTTAGGCAAGCTCACGCGCAATGTGACGTGCCTGGGCCTGAGCTGAGGCGACCGAAGCTTTGTGACGCTCATCGGCGAATTCCTGATACTCGGCCGCAGCTTCGAACATGCGTTCTGCGCCCAGGTACTTGCGCAATGTGCTGATATGCGCAGAAAGGTGACCCGAGTCATTGCGAATTCCACCCTCCTCAAAGCCGAATTCGCCAGCCGATGTCAGCAGCACCAGTGTTTTGCCGGACATGATCGGTTCCAGCGGGAAGTCGCCGCGCGCCAAATCAAACGTAAATGTCTTGTTGATCCGGATGATCTGATCAAACCAAGCCTTCAGGGCTGCGGGCATGCCGTAGTTGTACATGGGCGTCGAAATCAGAAGGATGTCGGAGCGGTCGAGCTCGTCAATCAGCGTATCAGACAAGCTGACCAAAGCGCTCTGTTCAGGAGTGCGTTCCTCTTCTGCTGTAAAGACGGACGCGATCCAATCGTTGGAAATGAAATCCGGCGGGGTCATTCCGACGTCACGCAGAATAATTTCGACGTCCGGATCAACCGTTTTCCATTCTTCCACGAAACTGTCCGCCAAAGCGCGGGAAATGGAGTTATAGGCCGCAACAGGGTTGTCGGTGCGGCGCACGCTGGCGTCAATTCTCAGGATTGTGGTCATCTTGTCACCTAGTCAGTTTGCAATGAACCATTCAAAGGTGAAGCCAGTGACGCGCAGGTACAAATGAAGAGAATTCTGAATAGAGTGAACTGACTTCACCCATCTCTAATCGCTGAAAAAATCTTCTCCAGATGAGACGCCGTCGCAAGTACATCCGCGTCCCTGTTTGCGCCGCCGCTCAAGGAAAGGCTGCTCCCCGGTCTCCGTTGTCCAAATGGAATGGAAATTGTTGGGGCATTGAGGAAAGCGGCTTTCATCGATACCGACAGGATAAGGGCGTTTTCCCGTGCAAAGACCCCTTTATCGCGGGTCACGGCCTGAACAGACGGCGGGTACGACGGCAATGTCGGGTAAAGCAGCATCTTCCCTGCCAGTTCCCTGCTAAAGTCCGGGATGAGGGCCCGCCGGATTTCCAGCAATGCCTGCAGATCTGTGCCAAGGATTGAAGCCGCCTGAGCAAGGCGATCCTGCACATTTGGGTCCAGTCTGGCCTGCTGGTCTCCGACCAAACTTGGCAGAAGACGAAAGGCTTCGGCACTCACCAGCGTTCCATAGGTTTGGAAGATCTCCGTGACACGAGTGAAACTTCGGATATCAACCCTTTCCAATTCGATGCCATGACCGGACAAATGCTGCAGGACCTGTTCGTACATTGCTTTGATTTCCGGGGTAAATCCCGCTAGGGCATCTTCCCTCAGGCACAGAATTTGACGGCAGGCGTGCCCGGTTTCTTTGCAATCCGACAAAACGCGATCCACAGCGCAAATCTGACTGACGTTTAAAGCGAGTGAGCCTGGCGTATCCAGAGAAGGCGCCAGAGGTAAAATCCCGGCGCTTTCATAGCGGTCCATAGTTGGGCGAAACCCCACCAGGCCCTGACAGGCGGCCGGAATGCGCACGGAGCCGGAGGTATCTGTGCCCAAGGCGATGTCGGCCAAGCCCAAGGCAACGGCTGACGCCGATCCGCTTGAGGACCCTCCAGGCACCATTGTGCTATCCAACGCATTCAGAGGGGTGCCGAAATGCGGATTGACTCCGAGCCCGGAGAAGGCGAATTCCGACATGTTCACATGGCCTAGAATGATCGCACCCGCGGAACGGAGCCTTGCCACGATCGGGGCGTCATTGTCTGCTGGCTGAGGATCGATGGCCAAAGATCCCGCATGGCTTCGGAGCGCTTGCACGTCGATATTGGCCTTCACCGCAAGAAACTGGCCGTCCAACGGGCCAAGCAGCTTCCCTGCGGCCTGCCGCGCGGCGGCGGATCGGGCATCCTGCAACAGTCTATCTGGCGCAACGCCAAGGAATACCTCGCGCTGCGCGTCGAGCGAAGCCAGGAAGTCGCGCGCCCGTTGAAGGATATTCATGTCGTCAGGACCGGAGCCTGATAATAGGGCAGCTCTTCAACCCGTACGCTTTGCCGGTCTGCCTCATATTGCGTGCGCACGTGCTGCGCGATCTCTCCGAGAGTGGCGAACCAGACGTCACCCCTGTTCAAGATAGTTTCCATCCAGTCTTCCACCTGCCGCCACCGCGCCAAACGCCCGGTCAGGAAGGGATGCCAGATGCCAATCCAGAAGCCACCTTCTTCGTATTGGGCTTCGAATTCCTCCCAAAATGGGGTCAGCCCGGCGCGTGGCCCGGCGACGGGCATCATGTAGCCGATCTCCTCAAAATGGGCGAATTGCGGCCAGTCGTCGGTCCCCCAATGCGATGGAAGTTCGACCAAAGTCCGCCCGCCGGATCGCATGAGATAGGGCACATCATCCGCCATCAGCGAACTGTCATAGTCGAATTCATGCTTGTTCAGCAAGTCGATGACGGCTTGCGTCACATTGTAAACCGGCGCGCGATAGCCTTTTGGCACATTGCCCAGAACCCGCTTATGCGACTCCAGCGCGCGTTCAAACCAATAAGCTTGTTCAGACGCGCTGTGGTTTGTCGGGTCTTCGTGCAAATAGCCGTGATGGCCGATTTCATGACCATCTTTCAGGATGGCTTGCATAGCATCCGGATATTGCTCCACGACCCATCCGGGGGCGAAGAAGGACTGTTTCAGCCCGAGACGTTTGTAGGTTTCCAGAATCCGAGGGATGGCAACCGTCGGCCCGTAGCGCCCCATGGAGATCGGATAGAGGCGATCATGCCCGTCGACCGGCTTTGCGATATGGATCAGGCTGTCCGCATCGATATCAAAGGTGATCGCACAGGCGCATCGCGCGCCGTTCGGCCAGATAATTTTCTTCTGCATGGTCTTGCTCCTCTGTCACTATTGCGGGGCGTTGTTCGTCAGCCAATCGTCATACCAGCGCTGCAATGCGGATTTCACGGCGCCATATTCACTGGCGCTCAGCCTTTGATCCGCGGCGCGCTGCATGCCGTCGGTGATGTTCTGAAGAATTTTCCTTTCGTCGCACTTTTTGGCTTCGCCGTGCGAAACGGCCAGTTGTCCGCCGGTGAAGACGCTCTGGATATCCGTGGATTTTGCCGAGCTGACCAACAGCTCAACCGGATCAATGCCGGGGTCCAACCAGGGCCCTTCAAGACGGTCCAGGCGCAGGATCACAAAGTCGGCGCGTTTGCCAGCGGACAGGCTTCCGATGCTGTGATCCATACCCATCAAACGCGCGCCACCCATAGTGGCCATGTCGAAAACATCCTTCGCGGTCAGGCTGGGGTTCGCCCGATCACTTGACCAATAAAGGCTTTGCGCCAGACGCATTTCGGCGAACATATCGTCATCGCCTGCCAAGCTGGTCCCATCCATCCCCAGTGCGAGGTTAATGCCCATCCGCTTCATCAATGGCGCGGGTGCAATGCCGGACCGCAGCCGCAAATTGGAGCTGGGATTGCATACGATATGCGCGCGCGCCTCGGCCACTCGCGCCAGATCTTTTTCGTCCGCCCAGACCATATGCGCCAAGGATAAGCCGTCAGAGAGCAGGCCAGCATTGCCCAATTCTGCGATGGCACCCTGAAAACTCCAGGCTGTAGCCGACAGGTGCTGCAGCCGAGACTCCTCGGCATGGGTGTGAATGCGCTGGCCGCTTTCGCGAACCTCCCTGGCGATGTCGCGCAGGGTCTCTTGGCCCGTCCAATGCGGTGCCGTGGGGCCAAACCACACATCAGCGCATTCAGAAGCCGCGTATTCACCATGCATCCGGGGCAGAAGCCGCACAAAGCTTTGCGGTTCAATACGTGTGCGCGCAACGTGCTGGCGTTGCAGTTTGCATCGCAGAACCTCGGGCAAGGTGGTCAGAAACGACTGGCTTTGCCCATATGGATGCACAAGCTGGTTGTGCCATCTCTCGCCCGGCGCGATGGCACAGGACAGGCCAAGCCCATTAAATACGGCGATTTTGTCCCTTATCTTCGCTTCGGCAAAGGCCGCTGTGTGACCCGCGGTACAGGCATCCACAACAGCTGTTACCCCATTCTTCAGCAAGCGCATTGCCGCGTATTCGGTGGCGAGGCGCGGCGCAACGTCAGCTGCGCCAGCGGAGGCGAAAATCCAAGGCTCTAACAGGTCATCCCGTATCCCTTGGTTGATCAGGTTCACCCCATAGCAATGGTGATGCGCATTCACAAACCCGGGCAGGATCGCAGTGTTTGTGTCCGAGTGCACCCTTGCGCCGGGATAACGTGACTTTAATTCGGCCAGAGGCGCCAAGCCAGCTATTCTGCCGTCTAGAACATAAAGCGCGTAGTCGTGGTGACTGTGAAAGGCATCTTCGATGATCCAGCGGGCGGAAAATATGTCGCCGCCATCAGCCGTCATGAACAACAAATTCCAGCGCGCTCGGCTTGCCTTCGTCCCCGTTGACTGGAGTGATATCCTGCGGGCAGGCCGACATCACGGCGTAGACTGGCATCTCAGCTTTGAAGGTCATGCTGTCCCCCGGCTTTGACACTGGCGCAGCCCAGGCAAGGCTGCCATCAGGGTGAACTGGGACGTTCATCCACAGATTGAAGGGCGCTGGCACATGCGGTGCTTTTTTCTCGATAGCAAGCAAGGCCTGCCTCAAGTTGTCGGCGCAATTGTCGTGGTAATCAGTGACGCCCAATTGCTTGTACCGGTTGGCATCGCAAGCGGCGATCGTTGTGTCATGAACTCCCGGCGATGTGTCTTGGATCAGCGTTAAAAGAGGATTGCGCAGATTGCTGACCAGCCTGTCACCGACCTTTGGGAAAACAGACAGAAGATCCGTATGCACGTGCGGCATTGACATATATTCATGCAGCTCTGCCGCATTGAACGCCCAGAAATCGCAGACTTGCCAGCCGGTCGGATTGATGATGGTCAAAGTCTGCCCGGCTGTCAAACGCACCGCGACACCGCAACGTGCTGGCACTGTATACCGTTCTGCAATGACCGGGACGCCGTCGGCAGAGACCGTGCTGTCCAGTGTTTGATTGAAACCATCGGGTTGGGAAGGGGCAAAACTTTGCATGCGCAAGAACTCCTGATTAGGGGTTCAGAAACGCATGCTTCTCGGCAATTTAGAAATGACAAAAATTCAAGCGACGGATTAGATCGTTGCCGACGCGCTAATCTTCAAAAAACCTTTGACCGACGGCGCTGTCGCGAAACTCATCTGCTTGGTCCAATAGCCATTCCCGGAACACACGAACGCGTGCACGATTGGCGTAAGTTTCCGGGCAGACGAGAAAATAGCTCTTGTTCTTCAATGCCGTGTCAAAGGGAGCGACCAGCATATTGCGTTCCAGAAAACGCGCGGCGGCCAAAAGACTGACCAGGGCCACACCATGACCATCGCTTGCCGTCAGCAAGCAGATGTGTTCCTCGGAATAGGTGACATAGGGCTCGACATCACCAGTCTGCAAGCCAGCCGCGTCCATCCAGCGCTCCCAACTCGGATCCACATCGGAAAACCCGCTCCATTGGTATTCGATCAGACGAGACTTCAGAAGATCTTCGGGGGAGCTCAGTGACTTCGCCTTTTCCACGCTGCAGACAGGGGCCACCCAGTCATTCAAGACCCAAGCCACATTGCTGTCAGGATAATCGCCAAAGCCATACCGAATGGCCACATCCACATCGCTGGATTTGAAGTCCACCAGCTGATCGCTTGACAGAACCCTTACCGAAATCTCTGGGTGTTTCTCGTAAAAGCCTCGCAGCCGCGGGCTAAGCCAATTGGCGGCAAAAGACCCGGTTGTGGAGATTGTCAATGTGCCCGCAAGGTCGTCTTCCTCCAGCGCGAGAGAGGCGGCTTCGATGTTCTTGAAGGCCTCGATGATGTGGGGCGCGTAATTGGCCCCATCCTCCGTCAGTTTCAAGGCGCGGGTCAGCCGGTGGAACAGGGGCACCCCAAGTTGATCCTCCAGCGATTTGATCTGATGGGAAATGGCAGTCGGAGTAACGCATAATTCATCGGCGGCATCCTTGAAACTCAGATGCCGGCAGGCCGCTTCGAAGGCCTGAATGCTTTTCAACGACGGAATCTTCGCCATGACGCGCGGCTTTGCTCTCCTGATGCGACGCTATTTCGTCGCTCTACTCTAACCCGATTGCCAGTTCACATGTGGGCGAAATTCTCAGCTGTGAGGTGAAAACATCTAATTTGAGAAGATAGGGCATTCTCTCTTGAATTTGCGTGGAAGTTGGGAGGTTGTCTTGGATCCATTTTTGAAAGTCACCGGCATCTGCAAGTCGTTTGGCGCCGTTCGTGCATTGCACAACGTCAATCTGCTGGCCTCGAAGGGCGAGTGCATTGCGATTTTGGGCGAGAACGGAGCGGGGAAAACCACGTTCGCAAGCGTTCTGATCGGTTTGTATCAGCCCGATAACGGCGAAATCAAACTGGGCGGAACACCTGTTTCGGTGACCAGCCCGGCAAGAGCAATTGAGCATGGGATCGGCATGATCCACCAGCATTTCAGTCTGGTCGGCGCGATGACCGCCGAAGAGAACATTCTGATCGGCTTGCCCAGCACAAAGAGGGGTGCCGAAGCGCAGGCGCGCATTCGGCAGCTTTGCAGCGACTTTGACTTTAACATCGATTTCGACATCCGCGTCACGGAAATGCCTGTGGGCATGAAGCAAAGGGTGGAAATCCTTAAGGCGCTGTTTCGCGATGTATCGATCCTGATCCTGGATGAACCCACCAGCGTTCTTGCCCCGACCGAAGTCGCGCCGTTTCTCAAAGGGGTGCGCAAGCTGGTCGCCAACGGCTGCCTTGTTTTTTTCATCAGCCACAAGCTCGATGAAATCCGCGAAATTGCCGATCGCGTCATGATAATGCGCCATGGGCGTGTCGAGGGAGTTCTTCCGGTTGCGACCACGCCCATGGCCCATATGTCAGCGCTTATGATGGGAGAAAAGTCGACCGGCGAAACGGTCGATACGCCCAAGGCCAAAAAGGCGCGCAACGACACCAGCTCAGCACCGGACGCTCTGGTTGTCTCTGATGTCTGCCTGACCGATCCAGGCGGCGCGGAAATCCTGCAAGATGTGACCCTCTACGTGAAAGCTGGCGAAATCCTTGGAATCGCCGGGATCGACGGCAATGGCCAGACGGAGTTGAGCGAGGTGATCACCGGCCTCAAAAGGCAAACCAGCGGCGCCATCCACCTAAATGGCACGGAGATATCAAGCGCCTCCATCGCTTCGCGCATTGCAGATGGCATAGGCTTCGTGCCCGAGGACCGCCATGCCGAAGGCTTGGTCCTGTCGCTCAGTGTCGAAGAAAATTTGGCCTTTCGATCCATTGGCGAAGACAGGTTCATGTCTGGCGGTCTGATTTCCCGGCGCGCGATGCACGAGATCGCAAGCGACGTGGTCGCGGCCTTTGACATTAGGCCCCCAGACCCGAAATTGAACGCCTCGGCTTTATCCGGCGGCAATCAACAAAAAATCGTTCTGGCCCGTGAAGTGGCCCGGGCGCGCAATCTCTTGGTCGTCGTACAGCCGACTAAAGGGCTTGATGTCGGCGCAACGGAATTTGTTCAGAACCAGATCCGTGCTGTCGCCCAAAGCGGCGTGGGGGTTCTCTATATCTCCACTGAACTTGAACATGTGCTCGACATCTCTGACCGCGTCGCCGTGATGGCCTTTGGCCGGATCACGGGTGTTGTCGATCCAGAAAACACAACTCTTCAAGACATCGGGCTCTTGATGACTGCAGCGCCGGAGGAGGTACAATGAACAGATTTACCATGCAACGCCGGATTGCGATTGCTTTGCTTTTAGCACTGAGTGTTGGCGGGGTGCTGATCCTGCTGGACGGGCACAACCCGTTTGAGGCCTATAAGGTTCTGTTTCTGGAATCCTTCCTGAATTACTGGGGTTTCTCCAATACTTTGGTCAAAGCCTCGCCGATGCTTCTGGCGGGGCTGGCCGTGATCATTCCGATGCGCGCCGGTGTGTTCAACATCGGTGGCGAGGGACAGATCTATATTGGCGGGTTGTTCGGCGCCGTCTTCGCTTTGGCGATCCCCGATCTGCCCGGTCTATTGGGCGTGCCGCTGATATTTTTCGCCGCCGCCGTCGGCGGGGCGTTCTGGGCGGCAATTCCTGCGTATCTCAAAGCCTATCGGGGCACGAATGAGGTCATTGTCACGCTGCTGATGAACTTCATTGCAATCCACATCGTCAGCTACGCCGTGGCCGGGCCGCTATTGGCCGAAGGCGCGCCATATCCTTATTCGGAGGAAGTCTCAGAAGCCTATCGCCTGCCTATTCTGATGCCGCGATCTGATACCCATGTGGGCTTTGTATTCGGGCTGGCCATGACGGTCATCTTGTATTTCTGGCTGCGCTTCACGCCATCGGGTTTCCAGCTGGACCTTGTGGGGCGTAATGCGCGCGCTGCGGCCTATGCCGGTGTGGACCAGAAAAAGACCGTCATCCGCGCCATGTTGATTGGCGGCAGCCTTGCAGGCATGGCCGGCGCAATCGAGGTGATCGGGTTGAAGTACCGCCTGTTCCACCTGTTTAGCGATGGCTACGGCTATGACGGAATTGTCGTCGCATTCCTTGCGGCTCTTAACCCAATTGTCGCGCCTTTGACCGCGCTGTTCCTTGCCGGGCTCTCTGCCGGCGCGGGAACGATGCAACGTGCCGTCGGGGTCGACAGTTCCGTCATCGAAGTGGTCGAGGGGCTCGTCGTGGTTCTTGTCGCCGCCGCCCTCGTGACACCGCGAACCAGGTCAACATCCATTCTGAAGCTCCTGGCAAGAAACCTGCGGCTGCGCCGCCAAACACAACGCCAAAAGAAAGAGGCATAGGCTATGATTGATCTTGTTTTGCTGGGCGACGTCCTTGCCGGAACCGCCCGATTGGGTACGCCAATTGCTTTTGCTGCCCTTGGCGGGGTGATTGCGGAACGAGGCGGGCTGTACAACATCGGCCTCGAAGGTCAGATCCTAGCCGGAGCGCTTGGTGCTGCTGCTGGTTCTTTCGCAACGGGCTCCGCCGTGATCGGGCTCGGATGCGGGATCATTTGCGGCCTGATCTCTGGCCTGCTGCTTGGGTATATGTCGGTCCGGCTGCGCATCAACCAGCTGGTTGGCGGTATCGCGCTCAACCTGCTGCTGGCCGGTCTCACAGCTTTTCTGTCCCGTCAGATATTCGGGGCTCAGGCCGGAGGGGCGCGGGTAAATGGGTTCTCGCAGATCGATATTCCCTTCTTGTCAGATCTTCCCGTCGTTGGCCCGTCCCTGTTTTCCCAGGATCCGCTGTTCTACCTTTTGATCGGATTGGCAATAGCAGCCTGGTTCTGGCTGATGAAATCCCACAAGGGTCTGGACCTGCGCGCCGTTGGCGAAAACCCGAAGGCTGCGGACTTGGCCGGGGTTCCTGTCTTTCGCATGCAATATCTCGCAATTGCAGTCAGCGGAGGCCTCGCGGCGCTGGCCGGGGTGCATCTGGTCTTGTCGCAAGTCTATGTGTTTGCGGAAGGCATGAGCGCGGGCAAAGGCTTCATAGCGCTTGCGGCAATCATCTTGGGACGTTGGTCGCCCATTGGCGCGATCTGCGCGGCGCTTTTCTTCGGCTTCTGTGATGCGGTGCAGTTCAAACTGCAATTCACCTCGCCAGAGATTCCCTATCAGCTCTTCCTGATCTTGCCTTACCTCGCATCGCTCATCGCACTCGTGGTCCTCGGCGCCAAGGCCAGCGCACCTGCAAGCGTCGGACTGCCCTACGACCGGGAGCATCGATAAATCTCAGCCGTGACGTGAGAAACCATCGTTTTTCACGTCGCGATCCTCCCGTCACCCTGACAACACATATCCAATATGGGAGAACAACAATGCAATTGATGTCCAAACTATTGGCGGGGCTTGCGGCACTGATGTTGGCCGGGCCTGCGGCCGCTGACGGGATCGAACGCGCCGCGATCGTTATGCCCGGATCGATTTCTGATAATGGCTGGAACCAAGCCGGATTCGAAGGTCTCACCAAGGCAGGTGAAGCGCTCGGCTTTGAAGCCGCATTTTCCGAAAGCGTGCATCAGCCGGAACAAATCGAAGTCCTGAGTGACTACGCACGCCGGGGATATGACCTTGTGATCGGTCACGGCGGAGAATTCCAGGACGCAGTGGAACGTGTCGCAGCCCGCTTCCCGGAAACCATGTTCATGGTGAACAACGGACTGGGCACCAAAGACAACATTGCCAACGCGGATTTCTATTTCAGCCAAATCGCTTATCTGATGGGCTACGTTGCAGGCTCCATGTCAGACACTGGCACCATCGGCATCATCGCGGCGCAGCAGTTCAAGTTCACGACCGACACGGTTGCTGGCTACGAAGCGGGCGCCAAAGCGGCCAATCCGGACGTCAGAGTTCTGGTTACCTGGACCGGCGACTGGGATGACATCGCCAAGGGCAAAGAAGCTGCCTTAAACCAAATTTCCCAAGGCGCCGATGTCGTCTGGCCGACAATGGACAGTGCGACGCTGGGCTCCATGCAGGCCGTTCAGGAAAAAGGCGTCTATGGCATCGGCATCTATCGTGATGCGATCAACGAATGGCCGGAAATCCTGCAGTCCGCTATTCTGGATGTTCGGGGCAACATGCGGTCCTACCTGGAACTGGCAGCTGCTGGAAAACTTGAAGGTGCACTCTACCGGGCGGATATGGGCAATGAACTGGCCATGCGGATCGGGTCGTTCCACCCAGATATCCCGGTGGACGTTGTGGATGAAGTCAACAAACTGATCGATGCCATGAAGTCCGGCACTTTGGTTGTAAATCCACAATAATGCATCCCTAATAATCGCTCCTCCTTTTACTCTCGCCCCCAAGTTTGGGGGCTTTTTTATAGCTAGAGAAGTCAATTGATCAGCCCCACCTGAGTGGTCCGGTTTGATTGTTAGTGCATGACCGGCCTTTGATCCATCAGAACGATGGTTTCCGGCGCGGGTGGGCGATACCCCAGAGCACTGTGTGGTCGCTTGGTGTTGTAGTGTTTCCTCCACTTTTCGATCAGGATTTGAGCCTCGCGGAGGCTGTAGAATATCTCACCGTTGAGCAGTTCATCCATTGCCTGGCAGGCGCATGCAAAGCATGCTGCCGAAAGGGGCGGAGCCGGGCGTTGAAGCTTTCGCAGTAACCGTTCTCCCAGGGTGATCCAGGCTCGATGTAAGCGGTTTTGGCACCAACGGCTGCAATCCAGTCCCGGACAGCCTGGGCGACGAACTCAGGCCCGTTGTCAGACCGGATACAGGCCGGGATACCGCGCAGGATGAACAGGTCGCTCAAGGCGTCGATCACGTCACCTGAGTTCAGCTTGCGCTTCACCCGGATCGCCAGGCATTCCCGACTGAACTCATCGAGGATGTTCAGCGTGCGGAAGACCTTGCCATCCTCCGTCCGGCAATGGACAAAGTCATAGCTCCAGACGTGATGCCGGTATTCTGGCCGCAGCCGGACACAGGAGCCGTCATTCAGCCACAGACGCCCCTTCTTAGGTTGTTTCATTGGCACTTTCAGCCCCTCCCGCCGCCATAGCCGTTCGCCCCGTTTGTCGTTGACCTGCCAGCCTGCCCCTCTCAGCAATGCTGCGATCCGCCGATAGCCGTAGCGGCCATACTGGCGGGCAAGCACGATCATGTCCGCAACCAGGCGTGCTTCGTCCGCCCGGCTCTTGGGCGGCTTGCGCTGCGTGGATCTGTGTTGCTTCAGGGCGCGGCAGGCGCGCCGCTCAGACACCCTGAACAGGCTGCGCACATGGTCGATGCAGGCCCGGCGGCGGGCGGGGCTCAGGGGCACCGCCCGTTCAGGCCTGAATTGATCCACAGGATCAATTCCTAGACGGCCATCACTCCCTTCGCAGCTTCCGTCAGGATGAGCTTGTCCAGGGTCAGGTCCGAGACGGTACGACGCAGCCTTTCGTTTTCTTTCTGCAATCGTTTGAGTTCCCTGAGTTGGTCGGTTCCCTTCCCGCCATACTGTTTGCGCCAGCGGTAATTGGCCTGCTCGGTGATGCGCACTTCGCGGATCGCATCCACCCGCGCCATCCCTTGCCCGACAAGCACCTCAACCTGCCGCAGCTTCGTGACAATTTCTTCGGGTTAGTGCCGCTTCGTTCCCATTCTGATCCTCCGTTTTCCTAAACATAACGGCGGACCACTTCACTGGGGGAGGATCAGGGGCACGCGGATTGCATATCCCAGGAATCGTGGCAGGGCATCGACGGGCTGCGCCCGCTCCGCCCTAGCACGCCTGGCATTTTCCGTTTGATTGGTCCGCCTGCCATCCGGCCGGCAATCTGAACACGGGTTCTGATGCCGCTGCGCGTCAGCCTCCACGGAGAAATGCGGTTTCTCCCGCGCCAAGCGCGGGTCCCTCCCAATTTCACCGCTCCGGCCCCGTGTGTCAGATCACCGTCCGGCCGCAGTCCGGGCTGCGCCCACCCTGCTTTGCCCTCCGGAAGACACGAGGTCTTCCGAGGTGAAAATCAGGGAAGGCTTCGCCACTGGCGGAACAGGAGGCGCGAGCGGGGATGTTGGAGACACGAAAAAGGAAAGGTTCTGTCGCAAATGGCAAAACTATGTGTCGCCCGACAAATTGGGAAGTGGCGGACCGAGGAGGATTCGAACCCCCGACCCCTTGATTCGTAGTCAAGTACTCTATCCAGCTGAGCTATCGGTCCACTGCGGCGGGGTTTAA
>NZ_JAJALF010000033.1:0-36893 GCF_020514995.1 Leisingera sp. McT4-56
ACAAGACCCTGTACAATCGCTGGAAGCGGTGGAGCGATAAAGGGGTCTTTGCGCGGATCATGGCAGGCTTGGCGGCGGAACACGGCGAAGAGAAGACCGAGATGATCGACGCTACCTACCTCAAGGCCCGCCGGACAGCGGCCAGTATGGGTGTCAAAAACGGGGGCGCGGACGCCTGATAGGTCGAACCAAAGGTGGGATGAACACCAACCTGCACGCGGTCTGCGACAGCCAGGGTCGACCGCTCGATCTATTTGTGACTGCCGGTCAGGTCAGCGATTACATCGGCGCACGGGCATTGGTGCGCAGCTTGCCAGACGTTGATTGGCTGCTGGGGGATCGTGGCTACGACGCAAATTGTTTCAGAGAAGCTCTGAAAGACAAAGAGATACGCGCCTGCATCCCTGGCCGAAAGCATAGAAAGAGAGCTATCAGATACGACAAGCGCCGATACAAACGGCGCAACCGCATCGAAATCATGTTCGGCAGGCTTAAGGATTGGCGTCGGGTAGCAACCCGGTACGACAGGTGTCCAAAGGTCTTTCTATCTGCCATCGCTCTCGCCGCAACCGTCATGTTCTGGCTATGAAATGAGAACGAGTCCTGACCCTAGGGTTCCCTGGTAAAGGACCGGTTTGTCCGCTCCTTGTGAATTGGTGGCGCCTGAGATGCTGCGATGTGCATGAACGGCCGTATTTTCCGCCGCGGGCAACACCGGAAATCGTGCAATCGCAGAAGATTTCACACTGCGAGCGCGCGCAGCAAAAAAGTTGAAGGACTGGGTTGGGCTCGAAGCGAAAATTCTCTGCATTGGACCTCAATGTCCGCCTTCCTAAGGAAACACAAAACCCTCACGCACAAAGCAAGCCTTGTGTAGCGGCGTCGCAATCCGGCAACATCAAAAGCACGGCCGGTTTACCCAATCCCGAGCACGCTCTCTATCCGCTGGCGCCGCGTGCGGCCTCAGGATGCTCTGCCAGGAAACCCCTCAAAACGGCAAAGAGCGTCCGCGCATGCTGAACATCGTCAGCGTGCAGGGCAGCGCGAATATCGTCGCAGATCATTTCATGAACTCTTTGTGGCCCGTGGTGAACCTGCATGAGGTAATTCCCCATTAGCGTGGCGTCATATGTAGTAGAATGCTCGTGTTCAGCGAGTGCATCGATCTCTGCCCGCGTAAGCGCGGACATGTCTTCGAGATCTTCAATTGAAATCATGTTTCCTACCCTCCCAGCCAAAGAACTGTAACCATCCGAGTGGTGCGGCGCATTGATTTGGCACAAGCTTCGGGGGAACTGGCAGGTCCGATTGTATCGACCGCTATGGGCCAAGGCGTAGGTGGTCTACGCGGCGGACACATGTATGGCCTTTAGAATAGGGCATGCAGCCAGGCGCTGCACCGCCGCAAGGCAGCAGTGAGCCCAAATCGGCCGTTGCTCTCCGACGGCGCGGATTGCAGTCAAAATCTCAAATCTGCGAATATTATTGTGTGCTGAAGCTACTGCCTGGATACCCAAACTGCATGCCCCACACATCCGAGGAGGACTACGCTTGCACCGAAGAGTTCCAAGCTCTCTTCAATGAAAACTTGCAAGGGCGAACCCATACCGCCGAGCAGTTGAAAATAACCCATCACCTCAACAACAACAGCGCCAGACACAAGAATTACAAAACCAGCCGCAATCAATTTCGCAGATTTTGGATCAGCCCTTGCAGAAGTGAGAAGCGGGCGAAAGAAAATCATCACCAAGAGTGCAAAAAGAGCTGCATATACACCGATCCAGGCACCGTTGGCACCTTGAAACATCGGCAAGCCGATTTCTAAGAGCTTATTGTATTTCGTAATTTTCTCGTGCAGTGCAAGGATCTCATCTGCGGATAACCATGCAAATCCGGCTGCAACCGTCCAGTACAAAGCTGGTTGGACAACGCGTTTTTCGCTAAAAAACAGCGGCATCGATGCAACTGCAGCAGAGGCAAGCAAGAACTTGCCCCCTCCCCACCAGGCGCCGAGTATCAGTTCGCCGTCGAGATCGAACATTGTGGGCCTGCCGCCCAAAGCAAGATGCAATCCGAAAAGCCCGATTATGAAAAGGTCTACTGAAAAAAGGATAACTGGTACAATCACATGGGCTTCCTGATGTTTTGCTCACACGCACATTTCAGTCAAGAGACGGTGTCCGATATCTTAGTAGCGCGAGTTGGACTATGTCCATCCCCCTAGAACTGAGCCACAAGGATAGCCAAAAAACGGGTGACGGAGAATGGTTAGGGAACGATACTCGGACGAGGACATCTTTAAGCTGCTGTGCTGCCAATGACGGAAATGTCCCGCAAAGCAGACTGGGCAGACAATCTCGCTTGAAGCCGCAGGCGTCAAAAAAAAGCCCCGCAAACTGCGGGGCTTTCTCAAATCCGGATAACAGCCGCCTCAGCCGCCGTTGGAATAAAGGCTCTCGTAGATCGGCACCAGCGTCTTGTCCTCGAACAGCGACGACACCGAGGTGCCGTGCCAGATGTTCAGGATCGCCTGGGTGAACAGCGGCGCGGTCGGCACGATGCGGATGTTCGGCGCGTTTTTCACGGCCTCGGTCGGCTGGATCGAGTCGGTCAGCACCAGTGATTTCATCACCGAGTTGGTGACGCGCTCGACTGCCGGGCCGCTCATCACGCCGTGGGTGATATAGGCGTGGACTTCCTTGGCGCCGTTGTCCAACAGCACCTGGGCCGCCTTGCACAGGGTGCCGGCGGTGTCGCACATGTCGTCGACGATCAGGCAGATCTTGTCCTTCACGTCGCCGATCACGGTCATTTCCGCCACTTCGCCCGGCTTCTCGCGGCGCTTGTCGACGATCGACAGCGGCGCGTTGATGCGCTTGGCCAGCTCGCGGGCGCGGGCCACGCCGCCGACGTCGGGGGACACCACCATCAGGTCGCCCATCTGGTCCTTGAACTGGTCCTTCACGTCCAGCGCAAAGATCGGCGAGGCATAGAGGTTGTCCACCGGAATGTCGAAGAAGCCCTGGATCTGCGCCGCGTGCAGGTCCATGGTCAGCACCCGCTCGACGCCTGCGCCGGTCAGCATGTTGGCCACCAGCTTGGCCGAGATCGGAGTGCGCGCCTTGGTGCGGCGGTCCTGGCGGGCATAGCCGAAGTAGGGGATCACCGCGGTGATGCGCTGGGCAGAGGAGCGGCGCAGCGCGTCGGCAATGATCAGCAGCTCCATCAGGTTGTCATTGGCCGGGTTCGAGGTCGGCTGGATGATGAACATGTCCTCGCCGCGGACGTTCTCATAGACTTCGACGAAGATCTCGCCGTCATTGAACCGCTCGACGCGGGCGTCCACCAGCCCCTGGTCGACACCGCGGTGCATGCTCATCCGGCGGGCAATGGCTTGGGCAAGAGGAAGATTGGCGTTCCCAGCAATCAGCTTGGGTTCGTTCAAGGTCGGCATTGGCTGTGATCCCCAGGCAGCAATGGCAATGTGTCAGATTCGTGATATTGAACCCCGCTTATCATGCACTTACCCTCGCGCATAGTTCTAAGCGGGAGAAACAGCTTTTGGTGGCATCACGGTACGGCCTCTCAACCCTGTGTGCCTTCGTCTTGCCGTTGGGGCAGATGGCATGAGCAGCGCACCGCAGGTTTTCTGCCGCAACTTCGGCCAGGGGCCCCGGCAAGTTCTGGCGGTGCATTGCTCGCTGGCTCATTCCGGCGCCTGGCGCGGTGTGGCAGAGCAGATGGCAGAGGAGATCACCCTCACCGCCTTCGACATGCTCAGCCACGGCCGCAGCCCGGACTGGGACGGGCAGGGCAACTACCAGCTGCTGAACATGCAGGCGGGGCTCGGGCTGCTGACCGAACCGCTGGACCTTGTGGGCCACTCCTTCGGCGCCACCGTGGCGCTCCGCATGGCGATGGCCCGCCCGCATCTGGTGCGCAGCCTGACTCTGATCGAACCGGTGCTGTTTGCTGCTGCCAAGGCCGAGGACCCCGCCGCCTTTGCCGCGCTGCAGGAGGCCAGCCGCCCCGCCGAAGCGGCTTGGGCCGCAGGCGACCGGGAGCTGGCAACCCGGCTGTTCAACCGCATGTGGGGGGCAGGGGGCGTGAAATGGCCCGACCTTCCGGAGCCCGCCCGCGCCGCGATGATGCGGGCGATGCCGGTGGTGATCGGCAGCCACGGCACGCTTTACGACGACGAAAACGGCACATTGGCGCCCGGCGCGCTGGATATGGTCACGATGCCGGTGCAGATCCTGACCGGCGCGGACAGCCCGCCGGTAATTCCCGCCATTGCCCGCAGCCTCTGCCGCCGCCTGACCTCTGCCGCGCACACCGCGGTGCCGGGGGCCGCCCACATGCTGCCAATCACACACCCGGTGGAAACTGCAGAACTTCTGCGCCGCTTCTGGCAGATGCTCTGACCCTTTGCGCTGCCGCCAAGGGCAGGGCAGGATGGCAGCACAGGCCGCATTTCAGGCAACACAGAGGAGACGGCACAGATGGCATCGAAAAAGGACCTGCTGAAAACCCTCCTCAAAGGCTTGGAGACAGGCGACCCAGCCTCCGCCGCCGTCGTCAACGAGGACAAGTACATCCAGCACAACCCGCAGACCCATGAGGGCAGCGAGGGGCTGGCGGTGCTCTTTGCGCGCCTCGCCAAGACCTCGCCCCGCGTCACCTTCAAGCGGGTGTTCGAGGATGGCGATTTCGCCTTTGCCCATATCGAATACGATTTCTCGTCCCTGCGCGCGGCTTTCGAGGTGTTCCGCTTCGAGGATGGCAAGGCAGTGGAGCACTGGGACAACATCCAAACCCTGCGCGGCCCCAATCCGTCAGGGCGCGGCATGCAGGACGGCGCCACGGAGATCACCGGTCTGGACAAGACCGAAGAGAACCGCGCCCTGGCCCGCAGCTATACCGAACAGGTGCTGATCCGGCGGCAGCTGGACCAGCTGCCGGGCTATGTCCGCGCGGACCTCATCCAGCACAACCCGGACCTGGCCGACGGCCTGCCTGCCTTGCGCGATGCGCTGTCAGCCACGGAAAACGGCGTGCCCGCTATCCAGTACCAGCATTTCCACCACGTGCTGGCAGAGGGTAATTTCGTGCTCTGCGCCAGCGAGGGGCAGCGGGGCGGCATCCACACCAGTTTCTACGATCTCTACCGCATCGAGGACGGCAGGATCGCCGAGCACTGGGACACCATTGAGGCCATCCCCCCGCGCAGCGAGTGGAAGAACGACAACGGCAAGTTCTAAGCCCGGCCCGTCCTCACCAGGGCTTCGCGCCCTGCTTGGCCCAGATGTCCAGGAAATTGCCGTGGTTCGGCATCTTCACCGCGGGCAGGGTCTCTGCCGTCATCGCGGTGTCTGCATCAATCACCCCGTTGCGCTCCAGGATGAAGGCCGCCAGCGCATAGGTCTCGTCATCGCTCAGCGACTTCGGCGCCTCCAGCGGCATCGCCCGGCGGATGTAGTCAAACAGCGTGGTGGCATAGGGCCAGTAGCTGCCTGCGGGCTTGGCCCAGACATCATTGGGGCCAACCGGCGGCATCACCGGGCCCTCGCTGCCGGTTGCGCCATGGCAGGTGGCACATTTTGCGGCATAGATCTCCGCGCCTTGTGCTGCAGTGCCGCTGCCTGCGGGCAGGCCGGCACCTTCAGGCGTTACATAGGTGGCGTAAAACGGGATATCCGAGGCTTCCAAGGGCTGCCCCAGACCGGGGCCTTCAGCGCGGGCAGCAGCGGCGGTCAGCAGCAGGGCGGCGGCGGTGAGTTTAAAGATAGACATTCTGAACCGCTCCTTCTGCCGTGACCTGCCAGGGCTGGATGGCGTTGTAGTGCAGGAAATTCGAGGCGTGATAGCGTGCCTTCCAGTCGGCGCGCGCAGGCTGCACCGCGCCGGTCTCGTCCGTTGCGCGGCTCATCAGCACCAAGGGCGATCCGTCCCAGTGCCAGGGCAGGCTGAAGCGGGTCAGCGCCTGCGGCAGCACCGGCCCGGCCAGCGCCGCCTCGGCCCAGCTCTGACCGCCATCCGCCGACACCTCGACTTTGGCGACCTTGCCCGCTCCGGTCCAGGCCAGCCCGGAAATCTCGTAAAACCCCGGCCCGCTCATCGTCATGGTCGCGGACGGATGGGTGATGAAGCTCTTCACCCCCATCGCAAAGGTGAACTGTACCGAGGAGCCGTCAGCCAGGATCTCGGTGTATTCGCCCGATTCATCCTTGGTATGCACCGGCGCCTCCGTCACCCACAGGCTGGTCAGCCACTTGATGTTCATGTTGCCCTCGAACCCGGGCAGCAGCAGCCGCATCGGATAGCCCTGCTCGGGCCGGATCCGCTCGCCGTTCTGGTACAGTGCCAGCATCCCGTCGCTCATGATCTTCTCCATCGGGATCGAGCGCGCCAGGCTCGGCCCGTCGGCGCCCGCGGCCACCACCCATTTGCCCTCAGGCTTGACGCCCGCTTCCTCCATCAGAACGCGCATAGGAATGCCGCTCCATTCGGTGTTCGACACCAGCCCATGCAGCATGTCGCAGCCCGCCTGCATCGGCTCCGGCATCACCGCGTTGAACAGGCTGTTGCCGGCGCATTCCAGGAAATGCGTGGCCGTCACCATCGGATAGCGCTCCAGCGCCTCCAGGCTGAACTGCAGCGGTCGCTCCACCAGCCCGTGGATCATCAGCCGGTGGCGGGCCGGGTCAATGTCGGGGCGGCCCCCGTGATGTACCTCGTAATGCAGCCCGTTGGGGGTGATGGTGCCGCGCAGCTTGTGGTGCGGCGTGCCCGACAGGCTGAAGGCCGGCGCCACGTCCTGCCAAGGTTCGATGATGGCGCGCTGCACCGAGGATTCGGCTGCGGCCGGCATGCCGTAACCGCGCGCCCGCGCCCCGGCGGCTTTGGTCCACTCGGGAATTTCGGCCTCCGCCCGCGCCGCCTTTGGCAGCGCCAGGCCCGCAGCGGTCCCGGCCGCGGCCGAGACCAGCAGCATCCGGCGGCTCAGCAGCCCGCCGCCCGCGGCATAGTCCAGCGCCGCGCCGTCAATGTCGGATCGTGTCATTTGAATGTCCCCTCCCTCGCTGGCAAATGCTGCTCGCACAGGGCCTCAGGACGCGGGTCTTGCCACCCGCTGCTTCCGCAAGACTATCACAAAACGGGCCGCAGCAGCAGGGGCGGGGGCTGGGGCGGCTGCGGACGGCCTTTGGACTATCCGGCGCCTGCGCCTACACTCTTCATCAGCAATGACTGACAGGAGGCCCCCATGCCCGGACTGGATTTCTGGTATTCGATCGGCAGCACATACACCTACCTGACGGTGATGCGGATCGCGGATGCGGCGGCGCAGGCTGGCATTCCGGTCCGCTGGCGCCCCTTCAACGTGCGCCATGTGATGACGGTGCAGAACAACATCCCGTTCAAGGACAAGCCGGAAAAGACCGCCTACATGTGGCGCGACATCGAACGCCGCGCCGGACGCTACGGCCTGCATGTGCGGCTGCCCGCGCCTTATCCGCTGCCGGAACTGGTGCTGGCCAACCAGGTGGCTGCGCTGGGTGCGGCAGAGGGCTGGGGCGAGGCCTATACCCAGGCAGCCTACCGCTGCTGGTTCGAGGCCGGCCAGCCCGCGGGCGAGGACCCGAACCTTTCCGCCAGCCTCCAGGCCGCGGGCCAGGACCCGGGCAGGGTGCTGGCAGAGGCGGTGTCGGACAAAACGGTCAAAATGCTCGCGGACGCAACCGAGGAAGCAATGGCGCTGGGCATCTTCGGCGCCCCCAGCTTCGTCGTGGCGGGCGAGGTGTTCTGGGGCGACGACCGGCTGGAGGACGCGCTCCTCTGGGCGCAGGGCAAACGCTAGGCGCCGCCCTGCAACAGATCAGAGCAGCGACAGGAACGCCCGGATATCTTCCTCCGGCACCGACCAGTCGCAGACAAACCGCGCCGTGACCATCTCGTTCTCCGGCCCCTGCAGCAGCCCGTCCCACAGGTGATAGATAGCGCCCGCTGCAAACAATTCCTGATGCTTGCGGCGGGGCAGGGCGGCAAAGATCATGTTGGCCTGGGCAGGATGGGTGAAATGGGCGCCCGCCGCCTTCAGCCCCTCGGCCAGCAGCGCCGTCTTGGCATTGGCCGCGCGGGCGTTCTCCAGCCACAGATCGTCACTCAGATAGGCCAGCATCTGCGCCGACAAATAGCGGTGCTTGGAAAACAGATGCGCACCGCGCTTGCGGCGGTACTCGAACTCCTGCGCATGGCGCGGATCAAAGAAGATCACCGCTTCCACTCCCAGGCAGCCGTTCTTGGTGCCGCCGAAGGACACCGCATCGACGCCCGCCTTCCAGGTCATCTCGGCCGGCGTGCAGCCCAGCGACACCAGCGCATTGGTGAACCGCGCGCCGTCCATATGCACCGGCAGCCCGTACTCCTTGGCCGCTCCGCAGACCGCCTGCAGCTCCTGCAGACTGTAGACGGTGCCGAACTCCGTCACCTGCGTCAGCGACACCGGCCCCCGCTGCGGACCGTGCACGCCGCGGGTCTCTTCGCCCTCGATGGCCGCGCGCAGCCCCTCGGAGGTCATCTTGTCCGCCTCCGTCACCAGCGTCAGCTTGGCGCCGCCGCTGTAGAACTCCGGCGCGTTGCATTCATCCATGTTGATATGGGCAGGTTTGGTGCAGAACACCGTCTGCCACGGCTGCGCCAGCGTCGACAGCGCCAGCACATTGGCGGCGGTGCCGGTCGCGACCAGATAGACTGCCGCCTCCGGTGCCTCGAAAATCTCCCGGATCCGCTCTGTCACCTCGGCCATTTCCGCGTCTGCGCCATAGCCCATGGCATAGCCCTGGTTGGCCCGCGCCAGCGCGTCGAGGATCTGCTGCGGCACCGGGCCGGAGTTGTCGGAAGCGAAATGCATCGGTCAGGGTCCTTGATCTGCCAGGGTCTTACCCCCAAGCAGTAGGCAACTCCGCCGCCGATGCCAAGGCGGTTCCGGGCAGGCGCGCGCTCAGAAGATCTGGGCGAACAGGTAGCCCAGCCCGATGCCGGTGCAGGTGCCGAGAGAAGCCCAGACCGTCAGCTGCCGCCCCAGGTGATACTGATGCCAGGCCCGGATTTCCGCCGCCTGCTTGCTGCTGAGGCCCAGGGTCGAGAGGTATTCCTTGGCCTTGTAGGCTTCTCTTTCGCTGAAGTAGGTGCCGTGCTCGAATGGCATTTGCCGCCCTCCTCATGGGAACCCGCCCGGATCCGGCGCCGGCGCGGCGCAGGCCCGGGGTTTCCGCAGCATGCGGGCGGCGCAGCACGCCGTGCAACCTTGAATTGTATTGATGTTTAACGAAACCACACCCGCCCCACCGGGCGGGCAGCGGTCAGCCGGTGGGCTCTTCGATGATGTGGTCTTCCCACTCATCCTCGGCGATCTCGAACTCCGACACCGTCCAGCCGCGCACCGAGACGCCCGCCTCATGCACGCTTTCCGGCGTGCCGGTCAGCAGCGGGTGCCAGTCCGGCAGCGGCTTGCCTTGCCACAGCAGCCTATAGGCGCAGGTCTGCGGCATCCAATAGGCGTGGGTGTCCAGGTTGTCCGGCTTCAGCACAATGCACTCGGGGATGAACTGATGGCGGATCGGGTACTGGGCGCAGCGGCAGGTGCTGTCGTCCAGCAGGCGGCAGGCCACCCGGGTCAGCGCGACGTCGCCGCTGTCCTCATCCTCCAGCTTGTTGAGGCAGCATTTGCCGCAGCCGTCGCACAGCGCTTCCCATTCCTTCTGGCTCAGCTTCTCCAGCGGCTTCTTCTCCCAGAAGCGCTCGCTGAGGCCAGAGCGGTCAATCACGTCTCTTGCAGGTTTCATAGCGCCGCCAGAATTTCACGCGCCTGGGCGCAGTCCGCATCCATCTGCGCCGTCAGCGCCTCCAGCCCGTCGAACTTCAGCTCCGGCCGCAGGAATTCCACCAGCCCGACCGACAGCGTCGCGCCGTAAAGATCGCCGGAGAAATCGAACAGGAAGGTTTCGATATTGGGCACCACGCCGCCGAACATCGGCCTGACCCCGATCGAGGCCGCGCCGTGGTAGCTGCCCGCATGCGGCCCGTCCAGCACATCGACCAGCACCGCATAAACGCCGAACCGCGGCTGATGCAGCCCGTCGATCGACATGTTGGCCGTCGGAAAACCCAGCTCCCGCCCGCGCTGCTCGCCGCCGATCACCACGCCTTCGATCCGGTGCCAATGGCCCAGCATCTCCTTGGCATCCGCAGGCCGGCCCTCGCTCAATGCGTTGCGGATCGCGGTGGAGGAGACCGCGTGCTCGGAATATTCCATCAGCGGCGCAATGGTGACGCCAAAGCCGTATTGTTCGCCAAACCGCTGCAGGTCCTCGGCATTGCCGGCACGGCCCTTGCCGAAACAGAAATCGGCGCCGACGACCACATGCGCCAGCCCCAGCCCTTCGGAGATCACGTCGCGGGCAAACTCCTCCGGCGTCAGGCTCGACAGCGCGGTGTTGAAGTTCAGCTCGTAGAGCCGCTCCACCCCCAGCTTTTCCAGCCGGTGGGCGCGGGTGTCGGCGCGCATCAGGCGGAAGGGCGGCGCATCGGGCGCAAAATACTCCCGCGGGTGCGGCTCAAACGTCATCACCCCCAAGGGCGCTCCGGGCGCGGCCATGCGGGCCAGCTCGATCACCGACTGATGGCCCAGATGCACGCCGTCAAAGTTGCCGATGGCGACAGTGGCGCCCCGGTCCTGCACTTCGACGAATTCATAATCTCTGACGATACGCATGGCGCATCCGTACCTGCACCGCGGCGGCGGTTCAAGCGGCCAGTGCGGGAGGGGGAGAGAGCCGGGCGAGCGCCTGACCGCGGGGTGGCGCTGCAACGGCTATACATGGCAGTTTATCCCTGCAACGTCCGTACAACTCATCATGGGACTACTGCACTTGCCAAAGCGCCAGCCCGGTGGGGCGGGCAGGCGTTCGCCCGGCGGCGCTGCGCGCCTTGATTCCGGGCGGGATGGCCCACTCCCACCGGGGCGTTGCGCACCCACCGTACGCCCCCTTCACGCGATCCTCATTTCCCTATGCCACACTCCCAGAAGATCGCGATCCCCCGCCATGGCTCCGCGCATGGGCCATGATACGAGGCGCAGGCATCTGTGCGGCTGCCTGCGCGACACCCCGGAGACCGGCCCTGATAAAAAGGGGGTCGTCCAGGATATCCTGTCCGAGCAGGCCCCCCGTGGGGGCTGTCCACCTCCACCCGGCGGCGCCGCCCCCTTAATTGGGTTTCAGCGCAGAACCGAACGGAAAGACCGGAACAACAGACAGGGCAAGAGAAAACCGCCAAGGGCAAAGGCCCCCGGCGGCTGAAACCGCTGCGTGCAGAAAATTCAGTCGAACTTGCGCGACGGCGCCATCACCATGGCCTCGCCCACCAGCACCTTCTTGCCGTTGACGATGCAGCGGCAGTCCAGCTTCACCCGGCGCTTGTCGATCACGATGTCGGTCACCTCGACCTCCGCCAGCACCAGGTCGCCCGGGCGCACCGGCGCCAGGAACTTCAGCGACTGGCTCATGTAGATGGTGCCGTGGCCGGGCAGCTGCTCGCCGATCACCGCCGAGATCAGCCCGGCGGTCAGCATCCCGTGCGCGATCCGGCCCTCGAAAATGGTGTCCTGCGCATAGGCGTCATCCAGATGCACCGGGTTGCGGTCGGTGGAGACCTCGGCGAACTTCTCGATGTCCTCATCGGTGATGACTTTGCGCAGGTAGCGCACCATGCCCATCTCGATGTCCTCGATGCAGATGGTCCCGCGCGGCATGTTGTCCAACATTCGATCCTCCGTTCGCCCGGTCCCGATCATCTGCCCTGATCGCGTGGATTGACCGCTTGGCGTTGTAACTTTTGCGCGCCGGAATGGCCGCTTGCGCAACTTTATTACTTTGCAACTGCAGAAAATCAAGAGATTTCTGACAAAAGAAAACCCCGCCGGGTGGGGCGGGGTGTGACTGGAGCAGGCGAGGCCCCGTGTCGTTACAAGGGGTGCCGCAGGCAGTTTTAGCGCAGGAAACCAATGGCATAGGTGGGCGCGGACTGCTCCTGCGCCAGGTAGGCCTGCAGCGCCTCCGGGTCCGGCTGGACCGATGTTTTTGTCTCTCTGGCCGCAAGCCCGCCGGTGATGAACAGGGAATCGATGCCTTCGCCCATGGCGCCGGCAATATCCGTGTGCGGCCCGTCGCCGATCGCCAGGATCTCGGAATCGGCTATCCCCGGGCTGACTTCCTGCAGCCGCAGCCGGGCCAGGTCATAGATCGGCGGGTGCGGCTTGCCGAAATACAGGCTCTCGCCGCCCATCTCCGTATAAAGCCGCGCCAGCGCCCCCGCGCACCACTCCCGCGTCTCGCCGCGGTCGACGATGATGTCGGGGTTGGCGCACAAGAGCTTCATGCCCATCTGCTTGGCATAAAGGAAATCAGGCCGGTTCACCTCCGGGTCCGCCATCGTGTCGAACGGGCCGCAGCAGACGATGCCCTCGGCTTCCCGAAGCGGCACCCGGGTGATCTCCACCGGGTCATGGATCACGTGCAGCGGCTCGAAAAAGCCCGCATCGCGCTCCCACTCGCCCATGAAATAAACCTTGTTGCCCACCGCGCCGGTGAACATCGCCGCGCGGGCCGAATCGCCGGAGGTGGAGATCGTGTCATAGGCATCCGCCGGGACATTGAACTGCCCCAGCTGCGCCGCCACCCCGGCGCGCGGCTTCGGCGAATTGGTCACCAGCACCACGACCCCGCCCTGCGCCCGGTACGCCTGCAGCGCCGCAACTGCCTCGGGAAAGGCGGTGATGCCGTTGTGCACGCAGCCCCAAAGGTCCACGAACAGCGCCTTGTAGCGGCTGGAAATGTCGGAAAGGGAGGTGATGATCTGGGTCATGGCCGGGCCTTCGCGCATAGGGATCTGGTGCGCGCACAGCTATGGCAGAGAGCGGCAGGATTGGCCAGCGGGCGGGCGTTACTTGCCGCCGGGTATTCCCAATCTGCAACCGGCAGCATAGTCTGGAATCTGATATTCAATCGGGCAAACAAGCCGTATGCAATTTGTCGAACGATCTATTATCGGGCTGAGATCCGCCCGCCATGTTTTCAAAAGCCCCTCTCACCCTGCGCAGGTGACCCTGTTTCCGATGGTGCATATCGGCGAGGCCCGTTTCTTTGATGAAGTGTACAGGGATGCTCTGGATCACGATGTGCTGCTGTTCGAGGGGGTAAAGTCACCGGTCGTGGAACATCTGACCCGTTCCTACCGCTGGCTGGACGGCGGCCGCTTGGGGCTGGTGACACAGCCCAGGATGCCGGCCGGAGCGGGCGGGGCGGAACGCATTCACGCTGATGTCAGCCAAGCGGAATTCGAGGCGGCCTGGAAAACGCTGCCGCTTGCGCTGCGCATCCTTTGCGTTGCCTATGCGCCGTGGACCGGGTTGCGCCGCCGATGGTTTTCAACACGAGACAGCCTGTCGCAAGGGCTCGATGTGGACGATCTCCGCACACGGGAGAGCAGCTTGTTCTGGGATGCGGACAGTGCCGCACTGCAGAACGTCATCCGGACCCGGCGTGACATGCGGCTGTGCGAAAAGCTGACTGCTGTCTTGGACCGGACAGAAGAGTTGTCCATAGCCGTTGTTTTTGGTGCAAATCACATGCCGGCTGTGTCGCGGATGTTGTCGGACTATGCGGGATTCCGCCCGGCGGGCAGCGAATGGATGACAGTTTTCGGGCTGGACTAAGAACAGCCTCAGCCGTGCCGGCGCAAACTGAAAAGGCGCCCTTAGGGGCGCCTTTTGTTTCCGGCTGCGGCTGCGATCAGACCTTGAGGTTCGGAATGATCTGCTTCTTGCGGGACATGATGCCCGGCAGCACCACGGTGTCGCCGGCGGCATCGGCGCCAAAGGACTTGGCAGCCACGGTTTTCACCAAGTCGTTCGGCACCAGCAGGGTGGCTTCTTCGTTCAGGATGTCGACCACGAACAGCAGCACCTGATCGACGCCGTCCTCGGCCGCGACGGAGGTCATCGACTCCATCAGCGACGCCTTGCGGTCCAGCACCACGCCCGGCGCGGTGGTTTCCAGCACGGAGACGCGGAACTTGGTGCCGTCGACTTCGTATTCCTTGGAATCCATTCGGATCAGTTCCGCATCGGAGAAGGAGGAGACGTCGGATTTGGCGGCAAACATTTCAGCCGCGTATTCGGAGATGTTGATGCCCAGCTCACCCGCCAGCTTCTCGGCCACGGCCTTGTCATGGGCGGTGGTGGTGGGGGAGCGGAATTCCAGCGTGTCGGACAGGATGCAGGTCAGCGCCGCGCCTTTGACGGCTTCCGGCATCTTGGCGGCATCGTCGCCCATCAGGTCGTGCATGATGGTGGCGGTGCAGGCCAGCGGGCGGATGGTGATGTCGATCGGGCCTTTGGTCTCCAGGCCGCCGACCAGCTTGTGGTGGTCGATGATCGCCTGCACGTCGGCGCCGTTGATGTTGGCGGGCAGCTCTGCCGGGTTGTTGGTGTCAACAATCACCACAGCTGCATCATCGGCCACGTCACCGATGATTTCCGGCTTTTCCAGGCCCCAGCGCTGCAGCATGAAGGCGGCTTCGGTGTTCGGCTCGCCCAGCAGTTTCGGGGCGGCGGCCACGCCTTTCACCTCGTTCAGGTACCAGGCCCAGACGATCGGGGAGCCGGTGGAATCGGTGTCGGGGGATTTGTGGCCGAAAACTTGGATGGTCATGGGGCTGTCCTGTTCATGCAAAAGGTCAGAAAGGGGAGATTTGCGCGCCTTATAGGGCTGGCGCGCAGGCTTGTCACCCCGCTGATGCTGCAATGCGGCGTTGTGTTCAGAACGGGGGCAGGGCGGGGTTCAGAACGGCGCGCGCTCCAGCGTGTAGCCCTCTTGCTGCAACAGGTTCAGCACGCCTGCCTCCCCGGGCAGATGCAGCGCACCTGCGGCCACCACGATACGGTCGCCCTCAGCCGCCTCGATCACCGGGATCCAGCTGCGGTTGCGCTGGTCCATCAGCATCTCCATCGACTCCGCCCACAGCGCCTCGCGCTCGGCTTGTGTCAGGGCGCCGCTCTGCAGGAAATCCCGTTCGCTCAGCAACAGGGCATAAAGCGCCTGCTGGTCGAAATAGGCCTCAACCGTGGTGATGAACCCGTCGGTGCCGCCGCCCATCAGGGCGGTGAAGGCGCGCAGCTGGCGGACCTGTTCCTCCAGCGGATCGGCGTCCATCATCCGGATGATGGTCATCGGGTCCTCCAGCGACTGCACCGGCACATCCGCCGCTTCGGCGATTTCCCCCAGCCGCAGATCCAGGCCCCGCTTGACGTCCTTGTCCTGCCGCAGGCACGGCGGGAACGCCATCGACAGGGCGAGGAACCAGGGCCGCATCTTGGCCGCCATCCACGGCGGCATGCCGTTGTCGCGGACCTTGGCGGCCAGGGCCTCCCATTCCGCAGCGGGCAGCCGGTCGATCAGCGTGGGGCCTTCGGTGATCAGCATCAGCGAGGGCGTGCGGCCCAGTTCCGCCTCAAACGCGGCCTTGTCGGCGGGGCTGGCCTCCATCAGCAAAAGGTCCGCCTGCCGGACCAGCGGCGCCAGATCCGCGCTGATCCGCGCCATCCGCGGGTCATTGATGTGCAGGGTGCCGATCACATGCACGGTGCGGCTGCCGCGCCGGGCGATCCAGTGGTTGCCGCCGGAGAACGGCACCGCTGCAATGCGCGCCTCGAAGCCGGCGCGCTCCTCTTCTGTCAGGGCGGTGCGCAGGTCGGTGCCGGTGCAGGCGGCCCAGAGCGATGCAGGCAGCAGCAGGAAAAACACGGTCAAAAGCAGTCGCATCGAAATATCCCTGAATGAAATCTTCCGCGCCGTTTTACCACGGGGCGCGGGCCAGGCTGAAGCCCCTGGCCTTGAGAAGGTTAAGCAGCCCGTTCCTGCCGGGCAGATGGGCGGCGCCCACGGCAACCACGAACCGCTCCTGCTGCGCCGCCTGGATCACTTTCATCCAGCGGATGTTGCGCTGGTCCAGCAGGCGGCGGTTGTACTGGGCCCACAGCCGTTCCGTCTCAGCCGCGGAGAAGCTGCTGTACTGGGCGCTGATCCAGGGCGCCAGCACGAAAGAGGTCCAGACGCTCTGGTCGAAATAGGCCTCCACCGGGGTGGCGTCCTCGGGCTTGTCGGACTGGATCAGCTCCAGTTCCAGCTGCAGCATCCGGGCCTGATCGCGCAGCGGCAGGCTGGACACCGCCGCCAGCGCCTGTTCGGGCGTTTCCAGCGCCCCCAGCGGAATCCGGTTGCGGCGGGCGAAATCGGAGATCCGGTCGTCCAGCCCGCGACGCAGGCCGAAGCCGTAGGGGCGGCAGCCGCTTTGCACCAGGAACATCGAGATCGCCCAGGGTTGCATCCGGTTCACGGTGTCCAGGTTGGCGCCGGAGATCCGGGCTGTCAGCTCGAACTGCTCCCACGACTCGGGCGGCAGCAGCTGCCGCAGCTCGCGCCCCTGCGGCAGCAAAAAGCTGCGCGCCACCGAGGGCGGCATCCGGTCCAGCCGCTGCATGTCCTGGTCCGAGGTCTCCAGATAGATCGCCTGTGCCGACGCCAGCGCCGGGCGCAGGGTGCGCATCACCTTGGCCATGCGGGCATCGCCGCCATGCATGGTGCCGATCACATGAATGCTGCGGCTGCCCTTGGTGGCGACCCAGTGGTTGCCCTCGGAAAACGGGGTGGCGGCCATCGCGCGGTCGAGCCGCTCCTGGGTGGCGGGCGGCAGATAGGCGCGGTAGTCGATGCCGCGGCAGGCGGCAAAGCCGGCGGTGGCCTGCAGCATCAGCGCAAGGGCCAGTGCAATGGATTTCATCAGGTGCCCTTTCCCCGGGGGTTCCGGAACGATGGCCTGGACCTATGACCCTAGGGCGGGGCAGGGGGTGCGGCAACGTAAAACCCTGCGGCGGCCGGCAATACCCGGCGGCGGATTGCCATTGGCGGCGCTTCCTGCCAGTCATGGGGCATGGAACGCGAGGATCAGCTGTATGCGCCGGTGAAGGCGCTGCTGGAAGGCCAGGGCTATGCCGTCAAGGGCGAGGTGGGGGCTGCCGATGTGGTGGGCGTCCGCGGTGCGGAACCGCCGGTGATTGTCGAGCTGAAGCTGAAGTTCTCGCTGTCGCTGTTTCATCAGGCGATCGCCCGGCTGGCGGTCACCGATCACGTCTATATCGCGGTGCCGCGGCCCGGCGGGCGGCAGGCGCGGCGGATGATGAAGGACAATCTGGCGATGTGCCGGCGGCTGGGGCTGGGGCTGATCACGGTCTTGGCGGACGGCCGGGCGGAGGTCCATTGCGATCCCGGCCCCTACAGCCCCCGCAAATCGAAGAAAAAGCAGGCGCGGCTGCTGCGCGAGTTTCAAACCTTGCGCGGCGATCCCAACGCGGGCGGCGCCACAAGGCACGGCATTGTCACCGCCTACCGCCAGGACGCGCTGGCCTGCGCCGCGCATCTGGCCGGGGCAGGCGCCTGCAAGGGGGCGGAGGTCGCCAGGGCCACCGGCGTCGCGCGGGCCACGCGGCTGATGGCCAGCAACCATTACGGCTGGTTCGAGCGGGTGGAGACAGGGGTTTACCAGCTGACAGACGCGGGCCGCGACGGGCTGGTGCATTGGGCGGAAAGCTGGGAAGACGCGGCAGTCTCCGGCCCGGAGCAATTTTGATTTTTTGTTTTTCGAAGTAAAAACAAAAGCTTGAGCGTGTTTTCTCTGGTGCTGCCAGCGCCGCGGAAAATCCAGCAATTTTTCTTGCATGAAGATGTTGACTCGGCCCGGATCGATGCCTAGCTTCCCCTCGTTAGCACTCGCCGGGTGTGAGTGATAACGGCCCCGCCGGGGAGGCGGAGGTCCAACAGATAACAACCTTTGAGCCTTTCAAGGAGCTGCAAAGATGGCATTGAAACCGCTTCATGACCGCGTGCTGGTGCGCCGCACCGAAAGCGAAGAGAAAACCGCGGGCGGCCTGATCATCCCCGATTCCGCCAAGGAAAAGCCGAGCGAAGGCGTTGTGGTTGCATGCGGCGCAGGCGCCCGCAAGGACAGCGGCGAGCTGATCGAGATGGCCGTGTCCGCTGGCGACCGCATCATGTTCGGCAAATGGTCCGGCACCGAGATCACCGTCGACGGTGAAGAGCTGCTGATGATGAAGGAAAGCGACATCATGGGCATCATCGAGTAAGACCCCGGGATTTTCCCAAGTCTGCTCTGATCCCTGATCGCTGAAACACACAGAATTTCTCTAGGAGAGTGAAAAATGGCTGCTAAGGACGTCAAATTCGACACCGATGCCCGCAACCGCATGCTGAAAGGCGTCAACATTCTGGCCGACGCCGTGAAAGTGACCCTGGGCCCGAAAGGCCGCAACGTGGTTCTGGACAAATCCTTCGGCGCACCGCGCATCACCAAGGACGGCGTGTCCGTGGCGAAGGAAATCGAACTGGAAGACAAGTTCGAGAACATGGGCGCCCAGATGGTGAAGGAAGTTGCTTCCCGCACCAACGACGAAGCCGGTGACGGCACCACCACCGCAACCGTTCTGGCCCAGGCGATCGTCAAAGAAGGCCTGAAGCAGGTTGCTGCCGGCCTGAACCCGATGGACCTGAAGCGCGGCATCGACCTGGCAACCGCCAAAGTCGTGCAGGGCATCAAGGACATGGCCCGCGAAGTGAAAGACTCCGACGAGGTTGCGCAGGTTGGCACCATCTCCGCCAACGGCGAAGCTGAAATCGGCCGCCAGATCGCTGACGCGATGCAGAAAGTCGGCAACGAAGGCGTCATCACCGTCGAAGAGAACAAAGGCATGGAAACCGAGACCGACGTGGTCGAGGGCATGCAGTTCGACCGCGGCTACCTGTCGCCCTACTTCGTCACCAACCCCGACAAGATGGTCGCGGATCTGGAAGACTGCATGATCCTGCTGCACGAGAAGAAACTGTCTTCGCTGCAGCCGATGGTTCCGCTGCTGGAGCAGGTGATCCAGTCGCAGAAGCCGCTGCTGATCATCGCTGAGGACGTTGAAGGCGAAGCGCTGGCAACCCTGGTTGTCAACAAGCTGCGCGGCGGCCTGAAAATCGCAGCCGTCAAGGCACCGGGCTTCGGCGACCGCCGCAAGGCCATGCTGCAGGACATCGCGATCCTGACCGGCGGCCAGGTGATCTCCGAGGATCTGGGCATGAAGCTCGAGTCCGTCACCATGGACATGCTGGGCACCGCCAAGAAAATCTCCATCACCAAAGACGAAACCACCATCGTCGACGGCGCTGGCGAGAAGGCCGAGATCGAAGCACGCGTTGCCCAGATCCGCACCCAGATCGAAGAGACCACCTCTGACTACGACCGCGAAAAGCTGCAGGAACGCGTTGCCAAACTGGCAGGCGGCGTTGCCGTGATCCGCGTCGGCGGCATGACCGAAGTGGAAGTGAAAGAGCGCAAGGACCGTGTGGACGATGCGCTGAACGCCACCCGCGCAGCCGTGCAGGAAGGCGTGATCGTCGGCGGCGGTGTTGCCCTGGTGCAGGCCGGCAAAGGCCTGGAAGGCCTGGAAGGCGCCAACGCCGACCAGAACGCAGGCATCAACATCGTCCGCAAGGCCATCGAAGCGCCGCTGCGCCAGATCGCCGAGAACGCAGGCGTTGACGGTGCGGTGGTGGCAGGCAAGATCCGCGAATCCAAGGACAGCGCCTTCGGCTACAACGCGCAGACCGGTGAATATGGCGACATGTTCTCCTTCGGCGTGATCGACCCGGCCAAAGTGACCCGCACCGCTCTGGAAGACGCGGCATCGGTTGCAGGCCTGCTGATCACCACCGAAGCCATGGTTGCCGACAAGCCCGCCAAAGAAGGCGCGGCAGGCGGCGGCATGCCCGACATGGGCGGCATGGGCGGCATGGGCGGCATGATGTAATCAGCCCGGTTTTCCAGCAGGAAAACCAGCTGCTCTCGGAGCACCGAAAACTCAGAAAAGGCCGCCGGACTGGCGGCCTTTTTTGTTGCGGCAGGTTGAATGCATCCTTAGGTTGCTGCCGGGATTGATGATTTGTTTATGCAATTAAACCGGGGAGCCCGATGCCTTTTCTTGTGCCAGCCAGCGACGTTACCCAAGTCAACACTGTGACTTTGAATTCACAGGACGATGCCCAAGTCGCCGCCTTGCCGAACGGCGGCTTTGTCGTGGTCTGGGAGTCGCTGGATTCCAGCGGCGAAAGGAACGATGTATTCCAGCAGGTCTATGATGCGGCAGGCAATCCTGTTGGTGGCAATGTACAGCTGAACACCGGCACAGAGCACACCCACTATAACCCCAGAATCGAAGTCCTGAATGATGGCTCCTGGGTCGTTCTGTGGGGGGAGTATCACGAAGGTTTCGGGGTTTATGAAGTAAATGCCCGCCTTGTCAGTGCCGATGGCGTTCCGCAGGGTCCGCCGTTCCAGGTCAATACACTGGCGGCGGGAGCGCAGGGGTGGCCAGAAGCCACGGCCTTGAACGACGGGGGTTTCCTGGTGGTCTGGGAAAGCTATGGGGCCGATGGTTCGGGCTATGGGATCCGGGCGCAGCGCTATGACAGCAATGGAAGCCCTTCCGGGGCTGAGTACACCGTCAACACGCAAACGGCCGGGGATCAGCGGTTTCCAATGGCCTCCGTATTTGAAGACGGAAGTATGCTGGTGGTTTGGCAAAGACGCACCTCTGATTCCGATGGGAACATGACCGGCTCTCAGAGCTACGGCCAAGTGTTCGGCCCGGACGGGACCCAGGAAACTGACCGGTTCGAGATCTTTGCAACTGAAGCCGTCAATGGTGCCTATTCCATTGACGTTCTGGCAAACGGGAACTTCGTGGTTTCAGGGTGGACTAGCGTGGATGGCTACGACCGGGTTGTTGTGCAGGTCTATGACGCCTCCGGACAGGCCGTGACCTCCCCGGAATACATTAGATCCAGCGGGATCCATGTCTACGCGCCCGACGTCGCGGCTTTGCCTGACGGCGGGTTTGCGCTGTCCTATACCGTTGACACTATTCCGGGCTATGCCGTGGATAACGGCCAGGAGGATGTCTATATCCAGCGCTTTGATGCTGCCGGTGAAAGGGTCGGTGCCCCCTTCCACGCCAGCGAGTTCAGCGGCGTCGGAATTTTTCAGTCCGACTCAAGCATCGCAGTTCTGGAAGATGGCCGGATCGTCGCGGCGTGGGAGGCATACCCCCATGATGGGAGCGAGGACGGCGTTTACGTCCGGCTGTTTGAAACACAATTGGTCGGCACCGTTGGGCGCGACCTGCTGCACGGATCCGCTGCAGACGACCAGATCATCGGCCGCGGCGGCAACGATCGGCTGGCGGGCGGCTCCGGCGACGACCACATTCGCGGCGGCCGTGGCGGCGATAGGCTGATTGGCCAGGCCGGGCGCGACCGGCTGGAGGGCGAGGCCGGCCACGACCGCCTAGAGGGCGGCCGGGGCCGGGATACCCTGTTCGGCGGTAAAGGCAACGACTGGTTGGACGGCGGCGGCGGCAATGATTTCCTGAAGGGAGGCACTGGTGCCGACCAGTTTGTGTTTTCAAGCGGCAAGGACACAATTGGCGGCTTTCAGGATAACAGGGACGAATTGCTGCTGGACCGGAGTGCCCTGGGTCTCGAGGGGCTGACCGCGATGGAGGTTCTGGATACCTACGGAAGCCTGTCCGGCGGCAGCGCCGCGGTTCTGAATTTTGGCGGCGGCAATGTCCTGACGGTCCGGGGCGTTGCCGATCTGGACTCGCTGACCGACGATATCATGTTTATCTGACCCGGGGCGGGCAGGGCGATCCGGTCGGGTACAGCCGCTGTGCAGGCCTGTACCCGCCTCGAGGGCCTGCCTGCGGGCAAGAAATTGAGCGAAGAAGAATGCGGCTGCACTGTGAAGTCAGCAATATTTCAGAAGTTTTTCTGGCCTCCCGCAACTGTGCACGCTAGCCCTTTGCCATGCGCCTGTTTCTTCTCGTCTCCCTCACCATGGCGGCCTTTGCCGCGAACTCCATCCTCAGCCGCCTGGCGATCGGGGCCGGGCATATGGATGCGGGCAGCTTTGGCTTGCTGCGGCTGGCCTCCGGCGCGGCGATGCTGGTGATCCTGTGCCGGGTGCAGGGGCTGGCGGTGCGCCAGGATTTGCGGGCAAGCCTGCAGGGCGGGGCGGCGCTGACGCTTTATATCGCCGGGTTTTCGCTGGCTTATCAGCAGCTTGACGCGGGCCTTGGCGCGCTGGTGCTGTTCGGGGTGGTGCAGGTCTCGATGTTCCTGTGGGGCGCGGTGCGGGGCACGGCTGTCAGCGCGGGCCAGGTGGCGGGCGCGGTGCTGGCGTTTCTGGGGCTGGCCTATGTTGTCTGGCCTGACGGCTCCGGCACGGCGCCCTTGGGCGCGTCTCTGCTGATGGCGGCAGCTGGCCTGGGCTGGGGGATCTACAGCATCCTGGGCCGCGGTGCAGCGCAGCCGCTGGCGGCGACGGCGGTGAATTTCCTGTGGTCCACGGCGATGTTCCTGCCGGTGGCCCTGTGGCTGGGCGGCAGCACGGTCAGCCTCTACGGCGCGGTGCTGGCGGTGCTGTCCGGCGCGGTGACCTCCGGCATGGGCTATGCGCTGTGGTACCGGCTGCTGCCGCAGATCCTGCCCGCGGTGGCCGCCACCGTGCAGCTGAGCGTGCCGGTGATTGCGATCCTTGCCGGCGCGGCCTTGCTGGGCGAAAGCATCGGGCTGCGGCTGGTCTTCGGCAGCGCCGCGGTGCTGGGCGGCATTGCGCTGGTGGTGCGGCTGGCGCCCGGGCGCAAGGTGCAGGCGGCCAAGTAACCGCAGGGGCTTCCCTGTGCCGCCGCTTGCGCTTATCTGGGCGTCATGCGTGATGTTCTGAAACCCCTCCTTGCCGCCGCTGCGGCGCTGCTGCCGCTGCCTGCGGCAGCCGATTGCGTAATCCTGCTGCACGGTTTGGCGCGCTCGGAGACCTCATTCGCGGTGATGGAGGAGGTCTTGCAGTCGCGCGGGCTTGCCGTGGTGCGGCCCGGCTATCCTTCCACCGAGGAGACGATCCAGGTTCTGGCGCAGGAGACCTTGCCCGCGGCCTTTGCCGCCTGCGGCGAGGAGACAACCCATGTGGTCACCCACTCGATGGGCGGCATTCTGCTGCGGTACTGGCTGCAGGACAACAGCCCTGCAAACCTGGGCCGGGTGGTGATGATGGGGCCGCCGAACCAGGGCAGCGAGCTGGTGGATGAGCTGGGCGACTGGGAGGTGTTCGGCCTGCTGAACGGGCCTGCCGGGCTGCAGCTGGGCACCGGGGCGGAGAGCCTGCCCAAGCGCCTGCCGCCGGTCGGTTTCGAGCTGGGGGTGATTGCGGGCAACGAGACGCTGAACCCGTTGTTTTCCTCGCTGATCCCGGGGCCGGATGACGGCAAGGTCTCGGTCGCCAGCACCAGGGTCGAGGGCATGGCGGCGCATCTGACGCTGCCAGTCACCCACACCTACATGATGAACAACCCGCGGGTGATGGCGCAGGCGCTGCATTTCCTGGAGGAAGGCCGGTTCGAGCCGCCGCAGACCTGGCTGGCAGCGGTGGAAGAGATCATTGGCGAGGCCTGCCAGCTGAATGGCGGCTGTGAAGAGGCGGAAGAATGACGTTGGAACTGACCCTGCAGGGCGGCGATGTGCTGCGCCCCGGCGGGCTGGAGAAGGGCGGCAAGATCGCCATCGCGGACGGGCTGGTGGCAGAGGCGCCTGCCGGCCGCGCGGTGGACCTCTCGGGCTACTTGGTGCTGCCGGGGATCGTGGACGCTCATGGCGACGGGTTCGAGCGCCACCTGGCGCCGCGCCGCGGCGCGATGAAGCAGATGGCGGAGGGTGTCGTGGCGGCGGAGGCCGAGCTGGCTGCCAATGGCATCACCACCGCGGTGCTGGCGCAGTTCTATTCCTGGGAAGGCGGCCTTCGGGGCCCTGAGTTTGCGGCGCAGGTGTTCGAGGCGGTCAAGACGGTGCGCGGCTCTGTCGTCACTGATCTGCTGCCGCAGCTGCGGTTCGAGATCCACATGCTGGAGGATTACGCCGGGCTGGCTGCGAAGGTGGCCGAGTGGCAGGTGCCCTATGTGGTGTTCAACGACCACCTGCCGCATGACCGGCTGGCTGAGGGCAAGAAGCCGCCGCGGCTGACGGGCCAGGCGCTGAAGGCGGGGCGCAACCCGGAAGTGCACTGGCAGATGCTGAAGGACATGCACGCGCGCCGGGATGAGGTGCCGGCCAGGCTGGATGCGCTGTGCCGCGAACTGGCCGCGCTGGATGTGCGGCTGGGCAGCCATGACGACCAGACCGCAGAGGACCGCGCCGTCTGGCGCGAGCGCGGCGCCCGGATTGCCGAATTCCCCGAGACGCTGGAGGCGGCGGAGGCCGCGCGCAGCGCAGGCGATCCGGTGATCCTCGGCTCGCCCAACGTGGTGCGCGGCGGCTCGCACAAGGGCAATGCCTCCGCCGTTGAGCTGATCGCCATGGGGCTCTGCGATGCGCTGGCCTCCGATTACCACTACCCCAGCCCGCGCCGCGCGGCGCTGATGCTGGAACGCTCCGGCCTGCTGGATCTGGAAGGGGCCTGGCGGCTGGTCTCTGAAGGGCCCGCGCAGCTGCTGGGCCTCAACGACCGGGGCACGCTGGAGGCAGGCAAGCGCGCCGATATTCTGGTGCTGGACAAGGCCACCCAGCGGGTGGCGGCAACGCTGTCCGGCGGGCGGGTCAGCTATATGTCGGGAGAGATTGCGGGCCGCTTCCTGGCTTAGCGGAGCGGCGCCGCGCATCAGGCCGGATGGCCCTCTTTGCGGCGCGTGAAACCGGCGGGGCCGCTTTCACAGGCGTCTGTTTTATGGGCCGCCTGCTTCATCTGGCTGAAAATATCCCGGGAGTCTGGGGGCAGAGCCCCAAGCTGGGAAGGGGCCGGGGGCAGAGCCCCCAGTTTTCTTGGTCGGGGATTAGCCTTGCGGCTTCTGCACCCGGTTCACGTGGCCCATCTTGCGGCCCGGCTTGGCCTCGGCCTTGCCGTAAAGGTGGATGGCGCAGTCCGCCTCTTTCGCCAGCTCCGGGATGCGGTCCACGTCATCGCCGATCAGGTTTTCCATCACCACGTCGGAATGGCGCTGGCCGTCGCCCAGCGGCCATCCCGCAACCGCGCGGATGTGCTGTTCGAACTGGTCGACGGTGCAGCCGTTCTGGGTCCAGTGGCCGGAGTTGTGGACGCGCGGGGCGATCTCGTTGACGATCAGGTCGTCGGCGGTGACGAACAGCTCGACGCCGAGGACGCCGACATACTCCAGCGCGTTCAGGATCTTGCCCGCCATCAGTACCGCATCCATGCGCTGGCCGGTGCTGAGGCGCGCAGGGATAGTGGTGGTGTGCAGGATGCCGTCGCGGTGGACGTTCTCGCCGGGATCGAAACAGGCGATCTCACCGGTGGTGCCGCGGGCGGCAATGACCGAGACCTCGTGGGTGAAATTCACGAACCCTTCCAGGATCGAGGGCGCGCCGGCCATGGCGGCGAGCGCTTCGCCGGCGTCTTCCAGGGATTTGATGCGGGCCTGGCCCTTGCCGTCATAGCCGAAGCGGCGGGTCTTCAGGATCGAGGGGGCGCCGATCTCGGACAGCGCCGCGTCGAGGCTGGCCTGGTCGGTGATATCGGCAAAAGGCGCGGTCTTGAGGCCCAGCTCCTGCAGGAAGCTCTTTTCGGTCAGCCGGTCCTGGCTGATCCTGAGCGCCTCGCGGCCCGGGCGGATCGGCTTTTGCGATTCCAGCAGGTCGAGCGCGGAGGTCGGGATGTTCTCGAACTCATAGGTGATCACGTCAACAGAGGCGGCAAAGGCGGCGAGCGCCTCGGCGTCCTCGTAGCCTGCGGTGGTCACGCGGTCGGCGACATGGCCTGCGGGCGGGTTGGCGCCGGGCTCGAAAATATGGGTCTTGAAGCCGAGGCGGGAGGCCGCGACCGAGAGCATCCGGCCCAGCTGGCCGCCGCCGAGGATGCCGATTGTCGAACCGGGGGCAAGCACCTCAGTCATCGGAAGGCTCCTCGGGGATGGAGGCGGAGAGGGCCTCGCGCCAGTCGTCGAGGCGCTGGGCCAGGGCGGGGTCCTGCAGCGCCAGGATGCCAGCGGCCATCAGGCCTGCGTTGGCGGCACCGGCGGCACCGATCGCCATGGTGGCAACCGGGAAGCCCTTGGGCATTTGCACGATGGAATAGAGCGAGTCGACGCCGGAGAGGGCGCGGGTCTGGACCGGCACGCCGACCACCGGCACGCGGGTTTTCGATGCGACCATGCCGGGCAGGTGGGCAGCACCGCCGGCGCCTGCGATAATCACCTGCAAACCGCGGTCAGCCGCGCTCTTGCCGTAGCTCCACAGCCGGTCCGGGGTGCGGTGGGCAGAGACGATCTTGGCCTCGTAGGCAACGCCCAGTTCGTCCAGAATATTCGCGGCTTCCTTCATGGTGGGCCAGTCGGATTGGCTGCCCATGATGATGCCCACTTTGATGTCGGCCATGGCTGGTGGCTCCTGTCGCGGCTTGTGGAGCGCGCACTATAGGGAAACTTGGGTTTTGCGCAATCCGGCTTGGGATGGAAAACAGCGGGATTTGCCCTGTTTCAAGGGCTTTGGCGCTTTGCCGCAGGACAGGGGGTTGCCTCCCTGCGGTACGGAAATAGACTGTTAACTCAATCATAGGTAGATGATGGGGCAGGAGAGGAAGATTCGATGCTGGAACTGCGCCCGAACTGCGAGCTGTGCGACAAGGATCTGCCGCCCGATGCGCTTGATGCCTGTATCTGTTCGTATGAATGCACCTATTGCGCCGACTGCGTGGAAACCGTGCTGCACAATATCTGCCCGACCTGCGGCGGCGGATTTGCGCCGCGCCCGGTGCGGCCGCGGCGGTCCTGGCGGGAGGGGCTGAACCTGGGGCTGGCCTACCACCCGGCTTCGCAAAAGCGGCGGTACTGCCAGTTCACCGGCGGCGAGATCGAGGCGCATGTGGCGCGCATCCGCCACCTGAAGCCGGAAGAGCGGTAGAGAGGGGCCTGCGCCGCCGCCGGGCAGCGCAGGCAAGGGGCGGATCAGTTCCGCTGCTGCGGCAGGACCAGGTTCAGCAAGAGGCCGGCGACGCCGGACAGTCCGATGCCGGCAAGGGTGAAGCCTTCGCCGAATTGCAGCGTCAGCCCGCCGAGGCCGATGATCAGCACGGTGGAGATGATCACCATGTTGCGCGCCTCGGACAGCGCCTCGCCCAGTTTTGCCAGCACCGACAGGCCGACCACGGTGACCATGCCGAACAGAAGGATCATGATTCCGCCCATCACCGGCATCGGGATGGTGGAGAGCGCACCGGAGAGCTTGCCCGCGAATGACAGCGCGATGGCGAAGATGGCGGCCCAGGTCATGATCGCCGGGTTGAAGGCACGGGTGAGGGTGACGGCGCCGGTCACCTCGGAATAGGTGGTGTTGGGCGGGCCGCCCAGAAGGCCCGCGGCGGCGGTGGCAAGCCCGTCGCCCAGCATGGTGTTCTGGATGCCGGGTTTTTCCATGTAGTCGCGCTTGGTCACGCTGGAGATCGCCATGATGTCGCCGAAGTGCTCAATCGCAGGGGCGATGGCGACCGGCAGGATGAACAGGATGGCGGCCAGGTTGAACTCGGGCGCGACAAAGCCCGGCACCTTGAACCAGGGGGCATCCGCCAGCGGGGCGGTGTTGACCAGCGTCTCGCCAGAGACGGCCCCCATGACCAGCGCGGCAATGTAACCTGCGGCGACGCCTGCGAGGATCGGCACCACCCGCATGATGCCGCGGCCCATGATCGCCGTCAGCATGGTGGCGCCCAGCGAAATGGCGGCGAGCAGCAGTGCGGTGTTGCGGGGCATCACCTGGGTGTCGCCCGCCAGGCCGGTGGCCATGTTGACCGCAACCGGCGCCAGCGACAGGCCGATCACCATGATGACCGGGCCGACCACCACCGGCGGCAGCAGCCGGTGCAGGAAGCCGGCGCCAAAGGCGCGGATGGCAAAGGAGAGCGCGACGTATAGCAGGCCCGCCGCCGCAAGGCCGCCGGTGGTGGCGGCCATGCCCCAGGTCTGCACGCCGTAGATGATCGGCGCGATGAAGGCAAAGGAGGAGGCCAGGAAAACCGGCACCTGGCCGCGGGTCACGATCTGGAAGATCAGCGTGCCAAGCCCTGCGGTGAACAGCGCGACGCTTGGGTCGAGGCCCGTCAGCAGCGGCACCAGCACCAGCGCGCCGAAGGCGACAAACAGCATCTGGGCGCCGACCAGCGCCTGCTTGGGGGTGAACTTGTACTCGGCGCTCTGGCTGTCTGGCGCAGCAGGCGCGGCGGTGTGGTCGCTGGTGGCGGTCATTCTTCTCGCTCGTATCTCAGGTCTGCATTGCGGCCCGGACCGGGCAACTGCCGGGGGTGCGGGCAAAATTGCAGTGCTCCTAAACGGAAAAACCCGCTTTGACCATCCGGTCAGGAGGGGTTTTTGACCGCCGCATGGAGGGTGTCGCAACAGGGCCGGGGGGATGCCGGTTTTCTGCAAGCCAAGCAGCGGGCGGACGGCTGTGCTGGCAGGGAGATTTTACCCGGAAAGCCTACCTATGAGCCAGCAGACCGACCCGCTCCTCCAGCCCTTGCAGCTGCGCCACCTGACCCTGCGCAACCGGATCATGAGCACGGCGCATGCGCCCTCGTTCCAGCAGGGCGGCCATCCGCGCGACCGCTACCGGCTCTATCACGAGGAGAAGGCGAAGGGCGGCATTGCGCTGACGATGATCGGCGGCTCGACCAATATCGCGCCGGACAGCCCGTCCGTATTCGGGCAGCTTTATGCGGGCGATGACAGCATCATTCCGTGGTTCCAGCGGCTGACGGACGGGGTGCGCAAGCATGGCGCGGCGGTGATGTGCCAGATCACCCATATGGGCCGGCGCACTGCCTGGGACGATGGCCACTGGTTGCCGGTTCTGGGGCCGTCAGGGCGGCGGGAGCGCGCGCACAGGGCGTTTCCAAAGGTGATGGAGATGGAGGATATCTCCCGCGTCATCAAGGACTTCGCGGCTGCTGCTGAACGCTGCCGCCAGGGCGGCTTCGACGGCATCGAGATCCTGTCGCATTCGCATCTGCTGGGGCAGTTCCTGTCGCCCTTGGTGAACACACGGGAAGATGATTACGGCGGCTCGCTCGACAACCGGCTGCGGCTGACGCTGCAGGTCTTGGAGGCGGTGCGCGAAGCGGTGGGGCCGGACCTGATCCTCGGCATGCGGGTCACGGGGGATGAGCTGGTGGAGGGCGGCCTCGGCGCGGCGGAATGTATTGAGGCGGCGCAGAAGATTGCCGCCACCGGCGCAGTGGATTTCCTGAATGTGCTGGCAGGGGCGCCCTATGACGATCTGGGGCTGGCCGGCTGGGTGGCGCCGATGGGGATGCCCGCGGCGCCGGATCTGAATGTGGCGGGCGCGATCCGCGCGGCAGTGGATCTGCCGGTGTTCCATGCCGGGGGCGTGGCCGATATTGCCACCGCCCGGCATGCCATCCGCGAGGGGCAGGCCGACATGATCGGCATGACCCGCGCCCATATGGCCGATCCCTATCTGGTGCAGAAGCTGCAGCGCGGCGAGGAAGAACGCATCCGTCCCTGCGTGGCGCTGGGCTACTGCGTCGACCGGGTCAACCAGGGCAAGCCCGCGGTCTGCGGCCACAACGCGGCAACAGGCCGGGAGGCGGTGATGCCGCATGTGATCGCACCCGCTGCGGAGCGGCGCAAGGTGGTGGTGGCCGGCGGCGGCCCGGCCGGGCTGGAGGCCGCGCGGGTTGCGGCGGAGCGCGGCCATCAGGTGGTGCTGTTTGAGGCCGGCAGCAGGCTTGGCGGCCAGATTGCGCTGGCGGCCAAGGGCATGACCCGGCGCCAGATCTGGGGCGTGGCCGACTGGCTGATCTCCGAGGTGGAGCGGCTGGGGGTGGATCTGCGCCTCAATACTTATGCCGAGGCGGAGGACGTGCTGGCGGAGGCCCCGGACGCGGTGATCGTGGCCACCGGCGGCTGGCCGGAAGGTTTGGACATTCCCGGCGGGCATCTGGTCGCATCCAGCTGGGAGGTGCTGTCCGGCGAAGCGCGGGTCGCGGGAGAGGTTCTGCTGCTGGACGAGGTGGGCGACCACGCAGCACTGGTCTGCGCGGATGTGATGGCGCGGATGGGCTGCTCGGTCACGCTGGCCACGCCGGACCGGATGGCAGGGCATGACCTGGGGCCGACGAACTCCGCCGTTGGCTTACGCGATCTGGCGCGGCAGGGGGTGGCGTTCGAGAGCCTGCTGGAGCCGGTGTCCGTTGCTGCCGAGGGCAGCCGCAAGCGCATCCGGCTGCGCCATGTTCTGACCGGAGATGTGCAGGAGCGGCTCGCGGACCATGTGGTCTCGGAGCACGGGATCACGCCGGCGGAAGATCTGTACCACGCTCTGAAGCCCAGGTCGCGCAATCTGGGGCAGCTGGACCATCATGAGATGATTGCCGGCCGCAGCCCCTATGCGGAGGTGAACCCCGCAGGGGAATTCTGGCTGGCCCGCGCAGGCGACGCGGTGGCGGGGCGCAATATCCACGGTGCCATCTATGACGCACTGCGGCTGTGCAAGGATCTGTAACCTGCGGCTGAGCGGGGCATGGCAGCGCGCCGCCGGGCGCGCTGCCATGCCCAACGCCTGTCCCGCACAGCTTGCTTGCGCGGAGAAGGGGGCGGGAGGCCCCGCAGATATATCTGAAACCGCTGCATTCTGCAGCTGAAACCCGCGCGGCTTGGGCGCGGGGCAGGGTGCCTGAAACCCGGTGCGGGGTCAGGCGATGATGTCCGGGGTCAGCCGGTCTTCGATCAGGGCGATCTTGTCCTTCAGGATCAGCTTCTGCTTTTTCAGCCGCCGGATCGTCAGCTGATCGGCGGTGCCGCGCTCTTCCAGCGCGGAAATGGCTTCGTCCAGATCGCGGTGCTGCCTGCGGAAAACCTCTAGCTCGACCTTCAGGACCTCATCGGTCTTCATCGACACATCTGTGGGTGCATTCATGGGAGACTCAATCGGGCTTATGAATGAAGTGAGGCCGAAGATACTTCGTTAAGGGCTTTTCCGCTAGACCTGTGGACACATGCTCTTGTGAATCCAGCAGGAACTTCCCATATTCTTCGGGAAGCGGCTGCCGGAAGCGGGGCCGCGGATTACCGTCGCTTTGGCATAAAGGACGAACAGCGTGTCGAAACTAACCTTGGGCTCCTACCCGCATATGCTGGGGTTCGAGCAGCTGGAACGCCTCCTGGAACGCTCGGCAAAGTCGGGCAACGAGGGCTATCCCCCCTATAATATCGAACAGACATCCGATCATTCCTACCGCATCACCCTGGCCGTGGCCGGTTTCGCCGAAGAGGATCTGGCGATCACCGTCGAGGACCGCCAGCTGGTGATCCGCGGCCGCCAGCGCGACGACAGCGAGGGGCGGGTGTTCCTGCACCGCGGCATCGCGGCCCGCCAGTTCCAGCGCATGTTCGTGCTGGCCGATGGCGTCGAAGTGGGCGAGGCGGTGATGGAGAACGGGCTCTTGCATGTGGATCTGACCCGTGCGCGTCCCGAAACCGTGGTCCAGACGATCAGTATCAGAAAGGGGTAAGAGCAATGCATACACCGTTTGACTTCAAGGATGCCGGCAGCCGGACCGTCTATGTGAAGGCGGTTGCGGTGGCGGATCTTCCCAAAGAGGTGCAGGACAGCGCCGGCGATCGCGAGCAGCTTTACGCGGTGCACGACGCCGAGGGCAGCCAGCTGGCGCTGGTGGCCGACCGCCGCCTGGCCTTTGTGCTGGCGCGGCAGAACGACATGACGCCGGTGCCGGTGCACTGAACCGCGCTGTGAAGCCTGTGCATTGATCCTGCCACAGGATCCGGCGCAGCTGCCGGAAAACGCTTGATATTTTCGCAGACAGGCTCCCTTTTGGGGGCCTAATTTATTTTGACCAGCTGATTTTGCAGGAGAGGCATTGGATGTTCAGGAATTTCCGCCCGCTTGTTCAGGTGCTGGCGCTGGCGCTTGGGCTGTCAGCCCTGTCTGCGCCGGTGGTTGCGGACCCGTTTGTGGCCTGCGTGCAAAGGCAGCTGGCGGAGCTGGGGTATGCTCCTGGCCCTGCGGATGGCGTGATGGGGCGGCGGACACGGTCGGCCTGGCGGGTCATGAAGGACGCGCATGAGGGCAGTTTTTCCGGGTACCTGAAGGAGCTGCCGGAGCTGTCACGCGAAACTGCGATCCATTGGTGCCGGGAGTTGCCGGCTATTCGGGCGGAACTTGCCGCCAAGCGCCCATCGTCCGGCGAGGTCAAGCTGCGGGCGAACTCGGAGCGGGCGGAAATAGAGGTGCGGCAAGCGTATGACTCTGTGCGGAAATTTCTTCTGCAGGAATTCGGTCTTGTTCTTGCCGGCAATATCGGAATTGCTGCTGCTGATGATTGGAAGGTCTTGCAAGGGCTCGCGCGCCGCGTCAAAGCGGATATCTCGGCTGGTGGCTCCTCTCCTGATGCAAAGATCAGAACGCGTTGCGGCAACGGTGATGCTTACAGTGCCGCAGCTTATCAGGACTGGATCTTTATTTGCTGGAGTAGGCCTAAGGGGGCAGAAAGGGACTTGCTGGACAGCGACCGGAATTGGCTTTGGGCAGTGGTAGCACATGAATATGTGCACATCGCCCAGGCTGAGCTAAGCGGTGCAAGGTCGGTACTGAAGGGGCCGGATGCTAAGCGGCGGCTCATGGGGCCGCTTTGGATGATCGAAGGCACGGCTCAGGTACTGGAAGCCCACTATTCCGAAACAGTCTTGAGAGTTCGCCGGCCGTTCCTTTCCTATTTAGGAATTCGGGCCCGAAAGTCGGAGAGAGACTTGAGGGAGCTAAGGCGTTCAGACAGGTCGATGCCACAGGAAGAGTATGATCTATCGCATTTTGCAGTTCGTATTCTGGCTGAGGCCCGCGGCAACGGAACGCTATTCAACTTCTGGCGAAATCTTGGAAACGGATTGCCATGGGAACAGGCATTCTTTGAGAGCTTTGGTGTGGAGCTGGGTGACTACGAGGCCAAGGTCATGGAACTGCTCAAACGGCCGGGGGATGCGCAGCATCTGCTGGAGGCCGACGATTTTGCCGAAGCGCTGAACAATATCAGGGTGCCGGTAAAGATCATTCCGGCCCTCCCACCGAAGAGTTTTTCGCAGACATTGAATATTCCGTTGCCGGTCCTGCCTGGTGCCCTTCCGTCACGTCACTCGAAAAGTTACCCAAAAGGATTGGATGAAAACAGAAAGCCTCCGTGGCAGTCTCCTTGAAGCTCAGGAAACTAGGTGAGTACAAAATGGCTGATTTCAATTTCGACTGGGTGGATGCGTTCTCGGACCGCGCCTTTGGCGGCAACGGCTGCGCGGTGGTGCAGGACGGGGCGCATCTGCCGGAGGCGGTCTGCACGGCTTACGTGCGGGAGACCTCGCTGGTGGAATGCACTTTCACCGGCCCGTCAAAGGTGGCGGATGTCAAGGTGCGCTATTTCCTGGCCAGCCGCGAGATCCCCTTTGCCGGCCATCCGACCATTGCCACGGTGGCGGCGATGCGGGACCGGGGGCTGATAGCGGGCGATAGCATCACCCTGGAAACCGGCGCCGGGATCGTGCCGGTGAAGCTGGACGGCAATCTGATCGAGATGACGCAGGTTGCGCCGGAATTCGGCCCCTTCGCCGATCCGGAACTGGTGGCGGCGGCGGTGTCGCTGCCGGTGGAGGCGATCGTGGGGCACCCGCAGAAGGTTTCCACCGGGCTGCCGTTCTGCATCACCGTGCTGAAGGACCGCGCGGCGCTGGAGGCGGCGGAGCTGAACCTGCAGGCGCTGGCCGCCTTGGGCGCATCGCTGGGCGCCGATGGCATCGACATGATGGAGCCGTTCCTGGTGACGCTGGAGGGGGCAACCGCGGCAGGCGACACCTTCTCGCGCCTGCTGATGGCGCCGCCGAGCCCGCCGGAGGATCCCTTCACCGGGTCGGCCACAGGCGCGATGGCGTCTTACCTGTGGAAGCACGGGCTGATGGAGAAGGCGGAGTTCACCGCGGAGCAGGGCCATGGCCTCGGCCGACCCGGCCAGGCGCGGGTGGCGCGGGTCGGCGCACCGGATGCCATCGAAGGCGTGCGGGTTGCCGGCGAGGGCTTTGTGCTGATGCGGGGCACAGTGGATCTGCCGGAAGATACCTGAGACCGGGCACTGCCCGCACGCGGTACCTCCGGGAACTGCCGCAAGCTCCCCTCAGACCTTGTGCCAGGCAGCTGAGCAGGGTGCGGGGACAGAGTGCGCCAGCCAGTACGTACTCGGCGCCTCTTGCCCGCAACTGCTACCTTGCGGGTCTCAGATGCATGTCCAGGACCAGCGGCATCAGCCATTGCGCGCCTGCGACACTGAGGTGGTCGTCGTCCCGGTAGAGCGGGGCTCCGTCCTTTTCGATCAGGCAGTCGGACGGGCACATGATGCCGGAAAGGCTCACCAGCTCCGCGCCGCGGCCGCGGGCGGCCTCCGCCAGGATTGCATTAGCCCGCCGGTTCCGTTCCTCATAGCCGGTCAGGGTGATGGCATCCGGCAGCTGTTCCCCGAAGATGCTCTGCCGCACGATTGCCTCCGGCACGCGGAAACCGATTTCTGGAACACCTTCCACGATCACCGCCTTTTTGCCGGACGACTGCAAGTCATCCAGAAGGCGCAGGAGGCTTTCCTTCAGCACCGCGGCGTTTCCGGCGCCCTGTACTGTGCCGTCCGAAGCGCCGAGAATGGCAGGTTTGCCATCCTCGCCGGGCGCCCTGCTGCCCTCTGCCGCAAGCGCCCATCGCGCGGCGATGATGACTGTCTGCGGTCCCTTTTGATCCTTGATGAATGCAAGAACCTTGTCGTTGTGCGCGTCGCAGCGATGCCCGGGCTCCTTGTCCACGCGCAGCACCCCGGGCAGGGGCGGGCACGCCGACTTAGTGAAGGCCGCGCCGGCCATGCCGTTTGCGCTGAGCCAGCTATCAATTCCCGGCAGCATGGCCCCGGCGTGCGAATCCCCCCAGACAATGACGTCGATTTCCTCCTCCCCAGCGGTTGCGCCGAGGCGGCATGGCGGCTGCTCTGCGTCGCGTGCGAAGCAGTCCACCTCCAGCGGGGATCTCTCCTTCGCTTCCAGAATCACGGCCATATCGTCCGAGAAACGCGACTGCAGCCCGTCCAGCTGGGCAACGGACACCGCCGCACCGAACAAAACCGCTGCACCGGCGCCGGAGGCTGCAAAGATGCCGCGGCGCGAAAGCCCTTTTCCGGGCGAGGTTCTGAACGGCCTTTCGATGAACCGCCAGCTTGCCCAGCCCAGCAGAAGGGAGGCCGCAACGCAGGCAAGCGCAACCGGCATCGGCAGGTCCGGCGTGTTGTGGACCAGGCGTGCGGCCACCAGGACCGGCCAGTGCCAGAGGTAGACCGAGTAGGAAATCAGGCCGATCCAGACCATCGGCGGCAGGGACAGCAGGCGCCCTGCAAGCGACTGGCCGCTCATCCCGGCCCAGATCACCGCTGCGGTGCCGAGGCAGGGACACAGGGCCGTCAGGCCGGGGAAGGGTGTGTCTTCGGTGATCAGAGCGATGCTGGCGGCAATCAGCAGAAGGCCGGCAGCCCCCGCGATCTCCGCAACGGCCCTGCTGCGCACGGCGGGCACGGCGCCGATGGCCAGCAAAGCGCCGATGCCAAGCTCCCAGATGCGCATCGGCGTCAGGAAAAACCCAGCAATCGGGGCGTGCTCCGTGGCGGCGAAAGACAGGCCCGCTGACAGGAGCGACAAGCCTGCGATCACCAGGATCCAGGTGCGACGGGACCGCGATGCCATTGCAAACAGAAGCAGGGGGAAGAAGACGTAAAACTGTTCCTCGACCGAAAGCGACCACGTGTGCAGAAGCGGGTCTAGCTTTACGCCGTCCCCGAAATAATCCTGTGCCCCGAGCCAGAACCAGATGTTCGAGGAGAAAAGCAAAGTTGCCTGCGCGGACCTGGCTAGCGCTTCGTACTGGAAGGGGAAGAGCAGGAACCAGCCGGCAATCAGGCACGCTGCGATGACCGCGAAGAGGGCGGGCAGGATCCGGCGCGCACGGCGCTCGTAGAACGCGACGATGGAAAACCGCTCTTCGGCGATTTCACGGGCCAGGATTCTGGTTATTAGATAGCCGGAGATCACGAAGAACACGTCAACGCCGACGAAGCCGCCCGGAAACCCCGGGATGCCGGCATGGTTCAGGACAACTGGCAGCACCGCCATGGTCCGGAGCCCGTCGATGTCGGGGCGGTATGAAATGCCGTGCAAGGGAAGGCCTCCAGAACGTACGGGCGCAAGCCGGGCGAAACTGTCAACGGCAAGCCTGGATGGCAGGACGCACCATGACCGCCCGGCAGCGCCGTGTTGTTGCCGGATCATTTATGCGAAAACGGGAAACAGCGAAAGAACCCTTTCCACGCCGGGACTGAGAAACAGACGGCCCGGCTGCGGCGGCTGCGCAGCATTTTGCCAGTTCCGTGGCCGGCAGCAGCAGTTGGCGGGCACTGCAGCCGGTCAGCTGCTGAGGGCGTCGCGCAGGCTCCTGGTGCCGCGGTCGCCGGCCTTCGGCACGATCCGGCAGGCGGCTTCATGAAGCAGAGCAGGCGGCCTCGCCGCTGTGCCGGATCGGCCGCAGCGACACCCCGGCCACCAGCAGATAGACCAGCCCGCGCCC
>NZ_JAJALF010000034.1:0-30609 GCF_020514995.1 Leisingera sp. McT4-56
AAGGCTGCTGTCCCAGGCCAGGAAGATGCGGCTGTAGCTGCCGAAGGGCGCGCCGTTCACGATCACCGGAACCGGCGACTGGAACAGCAGGCCGTGCAGCGCTTCGCGGAACACCGCCTCGTGGTCCCTGAGGCCATCGGCGAACTGCGCGATATCGCAGGACTTCGCCCGCTGGGCGCAGAGCAGCCGGATGTCGGTCACTGGTCCGGTGCGGAGGGGAAATACTCCGGCCGGGCGCCTGCCTTGGCGAGCAGATCCATCACCTCGTTTTTCCAGCCGTCCTTGATCTGCAGCGCAAGCTGCGACAGCGGGCGGAACACCGGGGAGATGATGGTGTATTCGTAGCGGAAGCCGCCTTCCATCTGGCGGAAGACCACACGGCCGCCAGTGCTATCGACCTCGTGCTCGGTCACCGCGGTCAGCGGGTCCACGACCGACAGGCAGCGCCCGGCGCTGATGAAGGGCATCATCGGCAGGAAGAACTGGCTGTCGAGGACGACGTTCGGCGTGCCGCCGGCCCGGCGCAGTTCAGCCACGGTTTTCTGGTGGGTGATATGGGTGCTTTGCAGCAGCCCCAGCGGCACGTTGTCGAGATCCTTCCAGGCGATCACCTGTTTTTGTGCCAAGGGGTGGTCCTGCGGGATGGCGCAGAAGCAATCGGCGGCAATGGTCTCCTGCCGGAAGGTCTGCGCCGAAGCCTCGCGGCCGATCATGTCGGCAAAGCCGAAGTCGAAGCCCTGGGTGGCGGCCAGTTCGCGGATCTGCGGCGAGGTCCGCGACGACAGCGAGATGCGGATGCGGGGATTGCTGCCGGTGAAGCGGCTGATGTAGCGCGGAAAAAGGAAGGTGGACGGCCCCGGCATCGAGGCCACGTTCAGGCTGCCGCTTTGGCCGGCAGTCAGGCTTTTCATGGTGCCCGCGACACTGCTGAGCCGGTCCAGAATGTCGCTGGTTTCGGCGTGCAGATAGTGCGCCTCGGGCACCGGCACCAACTGGCGGCCGCGCCGTTCGAACAGCTTGAGCCCCAGCGAGTCCTCCAGCGACCGGATCGCCAGGCTGACGGCGGGCTGGGTCCGGCCCAGTTTTTCGGCGGCGGCAGAGAGCGAGGCGGCCTCCATCACCGCGCGGAAGGCGGTCATTTGGGACAGATTCATGCGCAAACCCCCTGTCTTTGCTGCGGCCGGGCCGGGCGTTCGTCATACATAAGCAAAACTTTGGAAAACTGAAAATATTAAAATTTGTTTTTATCACATCTCTGGCTCATCCTTTTGCAACAGCATTCCCCGGGACCAAACCCGGGCCAGACCAACAGGAGAGTAAGATGACCATGATGACACGGCTGAGCGGGGCAATCCTGGCAGCGTCGCTGGTGGCGGGCGCCGCCGCGGCCCAAAGCCCGACCTTTTTCCGCATCGGCACCGGCAGCGCCGGCGGCACCTATTTCCCGATCGGCGGCACCATTGCCAACGGCATTTCCGCGCCTCCCGGCTCGCGCCCCTGCGACGAGGGCGGCCAGTGCGGCGTGCCGGGGCTGATCGCCATCGCGCAGTCCACCACCGCGTCGGTGTTCAACAACACCGCGGTGCAGAACGGCGAGCTGGAGGCCGGCATGGCCGCGGCGGATGTCACCCGCTCGATGTACTTGGGCGAGGGCAAGTTCGACGGCAAGCCGCATGAGAAGCTGCGCATCGTTGCCAACCTCTATCCGGAAGACCTGCACCTGGTGCTGCCCAAGGGCCAGTCGCTGAATGACCTTGGCGATCTTGCGGGCAAGCGTGTGGGCATTGCGCAGGCGGGCTCCGGCACCCAGGTTGCGGTGCTGCAGATGCTGGACGCCTGGGGCGTGACCCGCGACAACATGGACGAGGCCGAGCTGAACAACAGCCAGTCGGCGGAGCGCCTGGCCGACGGGCAGCTTGACGGCTATTTCTACGCCGCAGGGTGGCCGGTGTCGGCGATGGTCCAGCTGGCCACCACCAAGGGCATGGAGCTGCACAGCTTCACCGACGAGGACCTGGCCAAGATCAACGAGATCATCCCGGCCTACATCCCGTCGAAAATCCCCGCCAATGTTTATGACGGCGTGGATTACGAAGTGAAGACCCCGGCTGTTTCGGCGCTGCTGGTTGTCTCCTCCGACCTGCCGGACGAACTGGTCTACGGCATAACCCAGGCGATGTGGAACAAGAACACCCGCAACCTGCTGGACAACGGCCATGCCAAGGGCAAGCAGATCACGCTGGAGACCGCGCTGGACGGGATCGGGTCGCTGGGCGTGCCGCTGCATCCCGGTGCCGAGAAGTTCTACAAGGAAGCCGGGCTTCTGAACTGATCCGGCCTCTCTCCCCCGGATCAAACCCAGCGGGCGGCGTACCAACGCGGGCACGCCGCCCGGATTGTCTTTCACGTTACTCAGAGCAGGAAGGTACGCTATGAGCGACGCGCCTCAGCAGACCCCCCCCGAACTCACGGCCGAGGAACTGGCCGCGATCGAGAAGAAATACGACGAAGGCGCCGCCACGCGCGAGGTTTCCACCCGGTTCAGCGCCTTCCTGCGCTATGTCGCGCTGGCCTTTGCCGCCTATCACTATCTTACGGCCGGCTTTGCACTGCCGCCGGACTACTGGCACATGGGCTGGCACCTGTCGGGGCTGTTCATCCTGATCTATGCGCTGTTCCCGCATCTGAAGAGCAAGACCGCCTTTGACCTGAAAACAGGCGCCTTCCACCTGGGCGGGGTGCCGTTCCTGGATGTGCTGCTGATGGTGCTGGGCACCGCCTCGGCGCTCTATCTCGGCTTTGCCTGGCACGGCATCCCGATGCTGGGCATCGAAGAGCAGACCTTCCGGATGGGCAACCCCAACAGCTATGACATGGTGTTCGGCTGCATCCTGATTGTGCTGGTGCTGGACATCGCCCGGCGCACGCTGGGCTGGATCCTGCCGCTGATCATCTGCGTGTTCATCGCCTATGCGCTGTTCGGGCCGGTGTTTCCGGGCATCCTGCAGCATCCGGGCGTCAAGTTCCGCACCTTCGTGTCGTCGATGTATTTCCCGCAGGAAGGCATCTTCGGGGTGACGCTGTGGGTGGTGTCGACCATCGTCTTCCACTTCGTGCTGTTCGGCGTCATCGCGCAGCGCACCGGGCTGGGGCAGCTGTTCATCGACAACGCCACCATCCTGGCGGGCCGCTACACCGGCGGGCCGGCCAAGGTCTCGGTGGTGTCCTCTGCCTTTTTCGGCACCATTTCCGGCTCCTCGGTGGCCAACACCGTCTCTACCGGCGCGCTGACCATCCCCAACATGAAACGGCTGGGCTACCCGGGCCATTTCGCGGGCGGGGTTGAGGCGGCGGCCTCAGCCGGGGGGCAGATCACCCCGCCGATCATGGGGGCCGCGGCCTTCATCATGGCGGAATTCTTGGAGGTGCCCTACACCACCATCGTGATCGCGGCGATCTTCCCGGCGCTGCTGCATTACACCGGCGTCTTTGCCGTGGTGCATCTGATGGCGCGCCGCCTGGGCCTGAAGGGCATGTCCAAGGACATGCTGCCCAAGCTGGGCGCGGTCTGGCGCGACGGCTGGGCCAACCTGGTGCCGCTGGTCGGCCTGCTGACGGTGCTGTTCTCCGGCTACACGCCCTATATGTCCGCCTTCTGCGGCATCTCGCTGGCGCTGATTGCAGGCATGAGCCGGATGAAGGCGCCGCTGACCCTGGCCTATCCGGCCGCCTTCATTGCCTTTGTGCTGTGGAAATACGCCGGCGGCGGTTTCGATCTGCCAATGTCGCTGTTGCTGATGGGCGGCGCGGTGCTGGCCTGTTTCAACCCGCAGGAGCGCACCACCATGCCGGAGATGGCGGACACGCTGGAGACCGGTGTCAAATACGCGTTGGCGGTCGGCGCGGCCTCGGCGGCGGTCGGCATCGTGATCGGGGTGATCAACACCACCGGCGTCGGTTTCCGCATCGGCTTCATGGTGACGCAGGCGGCGGCCAACCTGGGCGGCGATCTGCACGGGCTGTTCAGCATCGGCAGCTTCGAGCTGTTCAGCGTCGAGGACCTGACCCTGTTCATCAGCCTGGTCTTCATCGCCATCGCCTGCATCCTGATGGGGGCCGGGGTGCCGACCACGGCGCTGTACATCATGCTGGTGTCGGTGGCGCAGCCCGCGCTGGCGCAGCTCGGCATTCCGCCGATCGCCAGCCACATGTTCGTGCTCTACTACGGGGTGGTGGCGGAGATCACGCCGCCGGTCTGCACCTCGGCCTATGCGGCGGCGGCGATTGCCAACTCCAACCCGTTCCGCACCGGCCTGTCGGCGTTCTCGCTGGGGCTGGGCAAGGTGGTGGCGCCAATGGCCTTCGTCTATGCGCCGGTGCTGCTGTTCGTCTCTTCGACCGGCTTCGACTTTGTCGAGTTCACCTACACAGCGGCGAGCTGCATCGCCGGGGTGGTGGCGCTGTCGGCGGCGGTTGTCGGCTACTGGCTGGCCCCGATGGGCATGGTGTTCCGCATCCTGCTGGCGCTGGCCGGGCTGATCTTCATCGCGCCGTCGCTGCAGGCGGATCTGGCGGCGCTGGCGGTTGCCAGCCCCGCCATTATCAGCCAGCTGCTGCACGCGCGGCAGGCCAAGGCGGAGGCGGCCTGAGCACCATGAATGATCAAGTCACGATCCTGGGCGCCGGTGCAGTCGGTCTTTGCACCGCGCTCTCCCTGGCCGGGCGCGGTGTGCCGGTGCGGCTCATCGACCGCGGCGAACCGGGGCAGGAAACCTCCTCGGGCAACGCGGGGGTGATCTCGCCCTGGTCCTTCATCCCGCAGTCGCTGCCGGGGATCTGGAAGAAGCTGCCGGACCTGATGTTCGGCGCCTATCAGCCGCTGAGCGTAAGGGCCGGCTACTGGCCGCGGATGGTGCCCTGGGGGCTTTCGTTCCTGCGCAACAGCTCGGCGCAGCGGGTGCAGGAGATCGCGGACGCGATGGAGCCGCTGTGCATGCCCTCGGTGGATCTGTACCGGCGGCACCTGGAGGGCACCGGGCAGGAGCATCTGGTGCAGGACTGCGCCTATGTGCATGCCTACCGGAAGGACGGTAGGGATCTGTTGCAGGCGATCGACTACCGCATCCGGGCCGACAAGGGCGCCCGGCTGGAGCTGGTCGGGCAGGACGAGCTGCGGCGCATCGAGCCGGCCCTGTCGCCCGGCTTCAAGTCGGCGGTGCTGATCCACGGCCAGGCGCGGGCGCTGTCGCCGGGGCAGATCATGGCGGCGCTGGCGGCAAAGGCGGAGCGGCTGGGCATCGAGATCCTGCAGGCGCCGGTTGACGGGCTGCGGCGCGGCGAGGACGGCTGGCGGATCATCTGCGGCACGCAGACCTACGCGGCACGGCGGGTGGTGGTTGCCATGGGGGCCTGGTCGGCGGAGCTGCTGAAGACGCTGGGCATTGCGGTGCCGCTGGCCAGCGAGCGCGGCTATCACATCGAGTTTCCCGAAGCGGGCATCGAATTGAACAATTCGGTCATGGATACGGATGCGAAATTCGTCGCCAGCTCGATGACGGGCGGGCTGCGGGTGGCCGGGCAGGCGGAGTTCGCAGCAATCGACGCGCCGCAGGACAGCCGCAAGCAGGCGCGGATGCAGGCGCAGGCCAAGGCGGCGTTTCCCGATCTGGTGACCGCGGCGCCGAAATTCTGGATGGGCCGCCGCCCGTCGTTTCCCGACACGCTGCCGATGATCGGCGAATTCGGCGGCCACGCGGGGCTTTACGCGGGTTTCGGCCATTCCCACTACGGGCTGATGATGGCTCCCAAGACCGGGGAGCTGCTGGCCGACATGCTGACCGGGCGGACCCCGAACATCGATTGCGGCCCCTATGCCACCGGGCGCTTCTGAAAACAGAAAGGACATTTGGAGATGACCTCACCGTCGGATACTGCCCCCCTCGGCCTTTTGTGCCTGGACACTCATTTCGCCAAGCCGCCGGGCCATATCCGCTGCACCGGCAGCCTGCCGTTCCCGGTGCGCAAGGCGGTGGTCAAGGGCACCACCATCGCCGAGCTGCTGGAGCGCCCCAGCCTGGAGTTCTTTGCGCCGTTCCTCGACGCCGCGCGGGAGCTGGAGCAGGCCGGCTGCGCCGCGATCACCGGCAGCTGCGGGTTCATGGCGCTGTACCAGCGGGAACTGGCGGAACAGGTGTCCATTCCGGTGTTTTCCTCCAGCCTGATCCAGATCCCGCTGATGCACCAGATGGCCGGGCGGCGGGGCAGGGTGGGGGTGATCACCGCCCGCGCCTCGGCGCTGACGCCCGCGCATTTTGCGGCGGTCGGGGCAGGGGAGACCCCGGTGGCGGTCATCGGGATGGAGGACAAGCCGGAGTTTTCGGAGGTCATCCTGCAGAACAAGCGGACCCAGATTGACGAGGAGAAGCTGACCGCGGAGCTGGCGGCGGCCGGGCGCCAGATGCTGGAAGTGGCGCCGGATGTGACGTCGGTCGTGCTGGAATGCACCGATCTGCCGCCTTATGCGCATGCGCTGCAGGCTGCTATCGGGCTGCCGGTAGCGGACCTGACGACCCTGGCCACGATGGTGCACGAGATCACCGCGCGGGGCGCCTATGAAGGGCGGGTGCAGTACGACTAGACCGGCGCTCCCTGTGGGCGCCGGGAAGCCGGCCCCGGTTGCCCATGCTTTCGCGGCGCCGCGCAGGGCGGGGTTTTTGAAGCTGCCGAATGCAGCGCCCGGCAAGGTCAAAGATGCGTTGTCATCTTGTAGCCCGGGGCGAAATACAGCTTGGCCAGAGTGACGGGTTTGCCGCGCAGCCAGGTGATCCGCTCCGCAGTGAAAACCGGGTCTCCGGCCTGTGCGTCAAGAAACTCAGCCACGGTCTGATCCGCTTTGGTGGCCAGGAAACTCAGTTCCAGGTTTGTGAAGGGCACCTTTTGCACCAGCCAGTCATTCGGGCCGGACTGGGAGAAATCTGCGTCCAGAACCTCGGGGATGCTTTCCGGGACAATCCAGCGCACTTCGTACTGGAAGGGGGCGGTGTCCGCGTAGTGCATGCACCTGAGATGCAGCACCTCCTGGCCCTGGGGGATGCGCAGCCGGGCCGACAGCCATGCCGGCGCGGGCATCACATTTCTTTCCACCAGCGAATAGCGGTAGGCCGAGCCGGTCTCGGCAACCTCGTCCCGGACCAGAGGGATGACAAACTGGGCCTTTCTGATCGGGGCGTTCAGAACTCTGGTTCCTGCTTTGCGCTTCCGTTCCAGAAAGCCTTCCTCGGCAAGCTCCCTCAGCGCCCGGTTCACGGTTGTGCGGGTGCTCGAAAACTCTTCGGCCAGGTCGGTCTCGCTTGGCAGCAGGCTGTCTGGAGCCCAGATCCGGTTTTGAATCCTGTCGAGGACCACCTGCTTGATATCGCGGTAGCTCATGTTTTCCCGGGGTCCCGCCATGCTGCCTGCTGCTCCAATAAAATGCGTTAACGCTAATATATATACACATAAGGAGGCGAAGGAAACCCGGGTGCGGCGGGGCGGCTGCCCGGCGTGCCCCGCCGCGTTGCGGCCACTTGACCGCCTTGATGCAGCACGCGATCTTGGGGGAGTGAAACGGCCTCGAACCAAATATGCAAAGGCGGGCGATATTCACATTGCCTATCAGGTCTTTGGCAAAGGCCCGATTGACCTGCTTTGGGCGCAGGGCTGGGCCACCCATATCGAGTACGCCTGGGAAAGCCCGGATTACGCGCGTTTCCTGACCCAGATCAGCCGGTTCGCCCGGGTGATCTTTTTCGACAAGCGCGGTGTCGGCATGTCGGACAGGGACGTCGGATACCCCACGCTCGAAGAGCGTTCGCAGGACATCAATGCGGTGCTGGATGCGGTTGGGGCCGAAAGGGTGGCGATTTTCGGAATGTCCGAGGGCGGCGCAATCTCCAGCGTCTTTGCCGCCACCTATCCCGAACGCGTCAGCCATTTGATCTACTTCGGCTGCCGGGCGCGTTACAAATGGGCGCCGGATTACCCGCAGGGGCTGAAACCCGATGCGGTGGCGGCCGCCCTGGAGCATTTCGCCAACTATGCCGATGGCCACCTGCTGGGAATTGACGGCGCGCCGAGCATTGCCGGCGACCCGGCGGCGCAACGCTGGCTCGACACCTATTTCCGCTATGCCGCAAGCCCCCGTGCCCTGCGGAAACTTTCGGAAATGAATTACAATATCGATATCCGCGGCGTGCTTTCCTCCATCCGGGCGCCGACGCTGGTGCTGCACCGCGAAAACGAGAACTGGTGCGATCTGAACAACGCGAAGTATCTGGCCGAGCATATCCGCGGCGCGGAGCTGCATGTGTTGCCGGGCGAGGACCACATCGCCTGGTACGGCGATCAGGACCGGCTGGTTTCGGAAATCCGCACCTTTGTGACGGGCGAAGCGGTAACGGCCCCAACCGAGCGGACCCTGCTGACGCTCGTGTTCCTTGATCTGGTGGGGTCGACGGAACAGATTGCGCGGATGGGCGACGCGCGCTGGCGCAGCGTGCTGGAGCAACTCGATCACACCGTGCAGCACCGCGTCGCCGCATATGGCGGCACACAGGTCAAACACACGGGCGACGGGTATCTGCTGTCGTTCCGGGGACCGACCAGCGCGCTGGAATGCGCGCTGACCCTGCGGCAGGATGTGCAAGGATTGGGGCTGAAAAGCCGCATCGGCGTGCACACGGGAGAATGCGAGATCCGGGAACAGGACCTGAGCGGCTTGGCCGTGCATGTCGCCGCACGGCTCTTGGAGGAAGCCGCACCCGATGAAATCCTGACATCGCAGACGGTCAAGGACCTGACGCTTGGATCAGAGCACGGCTTTGTCAGCTTGGACCACCGAAAACTCCGGGGGACGCCCGGGGACTGGGCGCTTTTTTCTCTCAGCGGTTGATGCCGCAGGAGACGTCTTCTGCGGGCAGGCACAGGCCGCGCTGGCACAGGCCGCGCGCACCGTCGGGGTGTCGGAACCGCAATGGAAAGGAAATCAGCAGCTGTGTATCCGGTGCGTCAAATTGACGAATAATAGACGCCTGGGAAACGGGTCTGCTGACAGGCAAATGACGCCGCCGCCCGACTATCGGGGGCATCTGCAATGCCCGATAGGAGAAAAGTCATGAAACACGTCAACACTGTCATCATCGGCGGCGGCCAGGCCGGATTGGCGATGGGGCGCTGCCTGTTCGAACATGGCATCGATTATGTCATCCTGGAACGCGGGCGGATCGGCGAGAGGTGGCACAGCGAGCGCTGGGACTCTCTGAAACTGCTGACCCCGAACTGGCAAAGCCGCCTGCCGCACGGGGCCTATGACGGCGGCGAGCCGGATGCCTTTATGTCGGTGCCGGATTTCATCGAGCGGCTGGAGCGTTATGCCCGCTCGTATGATGCCTGCATCGAGCGCGGCACAACTGTTACGGCGGTGCAGCGCATGGAGGGCCGCAAGTTCCGGGTTGCGACGGACCGCGGGGAGTGGTGCGCGCGGAACGTCGTGGTTGCAACCGGATTCTGCGACACGCCGCGCGTTCCCGATTTCGCCGAGAACCTGCCGGATGACGTCGTGCAAATCGTTCCGCCGGAATACCGGAACCCGTCGCAGGTGCCTGAAGGGCATGTGCTGGTTGTCGGCGCCTCGGCGACCGGCCTGCAAATCGCCGAAGAGCTTCTTGGGGCCGGGCGCTCCGTTACGGTCTCGGTTGGAACCCATATCCGGGTGCCGCGGCGGTACCGCGGGCGCGACATCCTGTATTGGATGGATGCGACCGGCGGGTTTGCCGCCGCAGCAGATCCCGCCGATGAACGCGGCAACCCGCCGCCGCAGCTGGTGGGGTCCGCCGAGAACCGCGACTTGGATCTATCTACGGTGCAGAAGCTGGGCGCGCGCCTGGCCGGCCGCACGGCAGGTGTCGAGGACGGCCGGGTCCTGTTTGCCGATACGCTGCGCCAAAGCGTGGAGAAAGCAGACAGGATGATGTTCGAACTGCTTGGAAAAATCGATGGGTTCATCGAGGCCAAAGGGTATGACGCACCGCCGGCCGAAGCCGGCGAAGTCCAGCCTGTGCCGATCCCCGATGCCCCCGCCGAGCTGCCTGTTGGAACAGGCGGTGTCCGCGCCGTTGTCTGGGCAACCGGCTATCAGAGAAAGTATCCCTGGCTGAAAATCCCCGTGCTGGATGAACGCGGAGAGATTTCGCACAAGGAGGGCATCAGCCCTGTTGCCGGCCTTTATGTCCTTGGAATGCGTTTTCAGAAACGCAAGTATTCCAACCTGATTGACGGCGTCGGCCGCGATGCCGAAGACCTTGCCGGGTATATCGCCAAAAGGACCCGGGCGATCGCCGCATAACCTGCGCTCAAACCCGGTCCAGCATGTTCAGCGCGCCGAGGAGCAAATCGCGGTCCTCGGCGCGTTCGAGCGGAAAACCCTGCGCCGTTTCGACCGGATCCAGTTGCGCTCCCGAGGCGCGGACGGCGGCCCTGGCGCGGTCCTGGTCTTCTTTCGACCCTGTCTTGGCACTGGACGCCAGAAGATAGACCAGATCATCGGCCCGCTTGCGGCTGATGCGGTCGAGGACATTCAGTGTCTCTTCAAACCGCTGCTGGTGAAACAGCGCCCGGGCCAGGTGGCTCCAGTAGCGTTCCGGATGATAGGGGTTCAGCCGCATTGATTTGCGAACCCATTCTTCGCCGGAAACCGGCTCGCCCGCAAAAGTGAGAATCTCGCCCATCGCGCACAGTGAGCGGTCGTCGTTGGGGTTCAGAAACAAGGCGCGCTCCTGATGCCATAGCGCCCGGCGGACATTGCCTCTGGTCAAATGGTTCTGAGCCAGAACCCGGTGGCACTCGCTTTCATTCTCGTCCAGTTCCAGCCCGTGTTCGGCCGCCGCCTGCGACTGATCCACCAGTATCGCAGGGTCATCCAGCTTGTGAACGATCGCCTGGCCCAAGCCGCAGGCCAGCCAGGCATGGGCCAGCGCATAGTCCGGGTCCTTGCTGATCGCCAGCCTGAACAAATCGAGGCACTTCCGGCAATCGGCAGCTGTGAACAAGTGGTGATGATACTTGCCTCTCAGCAGGATATCGTATGCTTCCAGACGCTGCGGATCCAAGCCGCGCGATTGCATCAGGCGGGCGCTTTCCACCCGCCCCACAAGCGTCGAAACAACCGTCGAAACGATCTCGGTCTGGACCTCGAAGACATCGCCCATCTGGCGGTTGTACTGTTCTGCCCAGAGTGCGGTGCCGCGTTCGCTGCTCAAAAGCTGCACGCTTATCCGCACCGCGTCGCCTGAGCGGCGCACGCTGCCCCGGACCAGGAAGGACGCCCCCAGGGCAGCGGCGACTTCATCTTCGGGGGTTGCCCGGCCGCGATACCGGAAAGACGAAGGCCGGGCGATAAGCTCCAGTTCGCTGAAGCGGGACAAGGCCGTTGTCAGATCCTCGGTGATGCCATCCGAGAAGTACAAATCGCTTTCGTCTGAGAGGTTTTCGAACGGCAGAACCGCGACAACGGGTTTGCCTGCTGAATTGGCTGCCCCGGACTGGGCGGGGGTCCCCGGCAATGGCGATAGCGCGGACCTGGAAATCGCGTCGAACACGGCCCGTGTTTCCGGGCCGGGAGTTGTATCGAGGTCCCGCTGCAAGGCCTCAGTGCATAATTTGAACTGGCGCATGGCCTCCGACCGGCGGCCTTGGCGGTCAAGCAGTTCCATCAACGCGCGGTGCGCCATTTCGCAACACGGGTCTATTGCAAGCTTGCGTCTGAGGACGGTCTCAGCCTCGGCATCGGCCCCTTGCGCAACCAGTTTGGCGGCCAAACGGTCGATCACGCTGCACGCTATCGAGCGCAACTCCTCCCGCGTGTCGCGCACCCAGGCCTCGAATTCCCCGGCCTGAACATGAAAGGAGTCAAGGAAGTCTCCCCGGTACAGCGCAAGCGCTTCCTTCAGTGCGGGAATGTCGTGGCAATCCTTGCTGCGAACCAATGCAGAAACATCCGCTGCGCACAGCGACGTGTCCAGCCGCAGCGTGTCGCCGTCACTGCGGACGGCGGGGCCGATCACCCGTCTGATTTGCGACAGCGCTTGCCTCAGGTTGTGGCGCGCACGCTCGTCGCCCATATTGCCCCACAGCAAGGCGGCAACACGTTCGCGCGCGGCCGGGCGGCCGTTTTCCATGGCGAGAAAGGCGAGCAAGGCCTGCGATTTTTTGGCGAGCCCTGAAACCGCGCCATCGGATAGCCGGACTTCACTTCCTCCGAAGAACAGCAAAAATACCTGGTTGCCCATCTTCTAAATATACCGGCTGGGCAGCTTTTGACCAGCGAGCCAGTTTTACGGGGGGAACAGTTCACGGCGGAAGGGAGAATTGCGAAGGGGCAATCCGGCCCCTTGATCAAGGCCGGCTCCGGGCCGAAACGGATCGGCAAGGACCTTGCAAGTTAACGTTTGAGGCTTGAGGTGCCGGTGATCCAGCCGCAGGCGAGCTGGCGGCCGGGGGCGGCCTTGGACACCGCCGGTGGCCCCTGTTGAACTGTGAGTTGGTCGGTTGAATCCATCTGAGGCCGCCCGCTTGCGAAAATCACGCGCCCTATAGCGAAGTGATGCGGACTTCACCGGCAGAATCTCATTGGAGCGCTCTGTTTTGCGCACACTCCGCGCGGGTGAGCGGATACCAATAGCATGAAGCGCAGATGAAGAGACAGCCGGGGAGCCGCAACATGTACGTTTACCAATCCATCGCCCAATCCCTCTTCGATCATGGGCAGGGCACGATGTTCGGGCTGATGGGCGATGCGAACCTGTTCATGGTCGACCATTATGTGCGCGAGGGCGGCGGCACCTTTGTGCCGGTGGCCTATGAAGGCAGCGCGGTTCTGATGGCGCTTGCTTACGGCCGGGTGGCAGGCCGGGTCGGTGTGGCCACCGTGACCCACGGGCCGGCGCTGACAAACTGCGTCACCGCGTTGACCGAAGGCGCGCGCGGCCATGTGCCGCTGGTGCTTCTGGCCGGTGACACCCCGGTGTCAAACCCGCACAATCTGCAGAATATCGACCAGCGCGAGACGGTGAAGGTGACTGGGGCGGGCTTCGAGCAGATGCGGTCGCCGGAGACGGCCTCGTATGACGTGGCCCATGCGTTCTACCGCGCCCAGGTCGAGAAACGGCCCATCGTGCTGAACATGCCTGCCGATTTCATGTGGCAGGAGGTTGAGCACGTGCCCCATGTCTTTCCCGCCTTCAATGCCCCCGCATATGTCCCTGCGGGCGATGACCTGGACGAGGCGGTGGGCATGATTGCCAGCGCCAAGCGCCCGATTATCCTGGCGGGCATCGGCGCCAAGGATTCGGTTCCGCAGATAATCGAACTGGCCGACCGGCTCGAGGCGCCGCTGGCCACTACGCTCAAGGCGAAGGGGATGTTCAGCGGCCACCCCTATAATATCGACATCTTCGGAACGCTTTCGACGCCTGCCGCCTACGAGGCGATCGACAAGGCCGATTGCGTGGTCGCGTTCGGCACAAGCCTGCACCAGTTCACCACCGACAAGGGGGCGCTGATGCAGGGAAAGCGGGTGGTGCAGATCAACGACACGGTCACCGAGGTCTCGAAAAACTACCACCCCGACGCGGCGCTCGTGGCCGATGCCGGGCTGACCGCCAAGAATATCGTCTGGTGGCTGGACGAGGCCGAGATCCCCGGCAGCGGGTTCACAGCCGAGCTGGACATGGAGGTGCTGACCGCGCATCCCAAGGGCAACCCTGACAAGGCAAAGCCCGGATACGTCAATTTCGAATATGCGCTCGACCGGCTGGAGGAGGCCCTGCCCAAGGACCGCTTTCTCACCACCGATGGCGGGCGTTTCATGACCGAGGTCTGGTGCCGTTTGTCGGTGCCCGACGCCGAAAGCTTCATCGCGACAACCAATTTCGGCTCGATTGGGCTGGGCCTGCAGGTTGCCATCGGTGCGGGATTTGCCGTGCCCGGCCGCCCCGTTGTCCTGTTCACCGGCGATGGCGGCTTCATGATGGGCGGGATCAACGAGTTCAACACCGCTGTCCGGATGAAACAGGACCTGATCGTGATCGTGGCGAACGACAGCGCCTATGGCGCCGAGCATATCCAATTCCTCGACCGCAAGATGGACCCGGGCCTGTCAATGTTCGACTGGCCCTCCTTTGCGGGCATTGCAACCGCGCTTGGCGGCCAGGGGGTGCAGGTCAATTCTGCGGATGACCTGGAAACCGCGATCCAGGCGATTGCAACCCGGGACGGCCCGCTGCTGATCGAGCTGCGCCTGGACCCGAACGACGTGCCGCGAATGAGGCTGTAACCTTCTGGCGGCAGGGGCGGTTCAGTGCCGGCGGATCACAGCGCAAAGATATCCTGCGGCTCGGAAAAGCCCTTGAACGCCACCTGCTGAATTCGCTCTGCCGCGGCGGGATCACGCAGGCTGTTCCGGGTCTGCCGGTCGATCAGGATCCTGCGCCCGGCGGCCTTGGTGTGCGCTTCCAGCCGGGCTGCCAGGTTCACGGTCTTGCCGACGCAGGTGTAGGCGGCCCGCTCGTCCGTGCCGGCATAGCCTGCCACCACTTCGCCGGTGGCGATGCCGGCCCCCAGCCGGATTTCCGGCGCGCCCGCCGCGCGCTGCTCCTGGTTCAGAACCGTGATCATGCTGAACATTTCCCCGGCCGCCGCCACCGCGCTTTGCGCCGGGTTTTCCAGCGGCTGCGGCGCGCCGAACAGCGCCATCAGCCCGTCGCCGATCATCAGGTTCACGATGCCGCCGTTGCTGCTGACGGCGTCGAACATCAGCGTGTAGTAGGTGTTCAGCAGTTCGATGGTGGCCTCTGGCGGCAGGTCTTCGGACAATGCCGTGAAATCGCGGATGTCGCAGAACAGAACCGATGCAGTGAGCCGCTTGCCGCCAATGGCAAAGCCGGAGTTCTGCAGGTCCAGTGCCACCTCGTGGGTTGCAAACCGGTCCAGCAGCCGCTTCTGCTCATCCCGCAAGCGCTTCTTTTCCAGGCTCGAGCTGAGCCGGGCGCCAAGCAGAACCTGGTTCACGGGTTTTGGCAGGTAGTCCTCCGCGCCCAATTCGATGCAGCGCACGATATTGTCCAGCCCTTCCAGAGAGGAGGTGACGATGACCGGCATATCGCGCAGCTCCGGGGCCGCCTTGATCGCCGCCAGCACTTCGAAACCGTCCATCTCGGGCATTTCGATGTCCAGCAGGATCAGGTCAAAGGTTTCGGCCCTGAGCCGCTCCATCGCGACCTTGCCGTTTTCCGCGGCCTCGGCGCGGTGCCCCAGCAGCTCGACATTGCGCGCCAGCAGCAGCCGGTTGACCTTGTTGTCGTCCACAATCAGCACATGCCCCAGCGCGTCAGCCATCCAGCAGCCCCCGCAGCGCGGCATCCGCGCGGGTGTATTCCCTATCCAGCGCGGCAAGATCCGGTGCCGGGCCGCCAAGCCCGGACAGTTCCATCCGCCGTGCCAGTGCCGCCAGCGCAGTGGCGCCGAAGGTGTTTGCGTTGGACTTGAGCGAATGCGCGGCGCGGCGGAAACCGTCGCCATCGCCGGCCGCCGCCGCCTGTTTCAGCTGTGCGATCATGCCCGGCGCCTCTTCCAGAAAGGTGGCGGCCAGTTCTGCCGCGAAATCCGCGCCGGTCGCGGCCTGCAGCTCTGCAAAGACAGCGGGGTCCAGGGGGCTGGCGCTCATGGCGTCTCCTTTCCGCGCGGGTGAATGCCTTCCAGCGCCTCGATCAGCCGTTCGACGCGGATGGGTTTTGCAATGTAGCCGTCCATGCCCGCTTCGAGGCACATCTCCCGGTCGCCTTGCATCGCATTTGCGGTCATCGCGATGATCGCGGGCCTGCCGTCCTGCGGATATGCGCCGGTGATCCGCCGCGAGGCTTCCAGCCCGTCCATTTCAGGCATCTGCACATCCATCAGCACCACATCGTAGACCTGGCGTGCCACGCTTTCCAGCGCCTCGATCCCGTTGCTGGCAAGGTCGGCGCGGTAGCCCATCTGCTCCAGCAGCCGGACCGCCAGCTTCTGGTTCACCAGATTGTCCTCTGCCAGCAGGATCCGCAGCGGGTGGCGCGCGGCCATTTCCGGATCGGCCGCCGGTTTGCCGCCCGTGCCGGCCCTTGCCGCGGGTACAGCTGCCGGCGCAAACAGCCCGGCCAGCGTATCGAACAGCTGGGACTGGCGCAGCGGCTTGGCCAGGCAGGCCGCAAACAGCCCTTCCTCTTCCCCCGGGCCGCGTTCGCCAAGGCTGCTGAACAGCACCAGCGGCAGGTTCTTGTTCCGCTCTCTGATCCGGTGTGCCAGCGCCGCCCCGTCCGTTCCGGGCATGTGCATGTCCAGGATCGCCAAGTCGAACCCGCCATCCTCCGCCAGCACCTCCAGCGCCGCATCGGCCGAGGCCACGGCGGTTGTCTGCGTCCCCCACTTGCGGGTCTGGGCCGTCAGGATCTTGCGATTGGTTTCGTTGTCATCCACCATCAGGATCCGCTTGCCGGCCAGTTCCGGCTGCGGGCCCAGCAGGCTGCGGGCCGCCGGTTTCGGCAGCGCGGCCGGTTCCGCCAGGATGGTGAAGCTGAACACAGATCCCCGGCCCGGCCCCTCGCTGGCTGCCTGCATCGTGCCGCCCATCAGCTCTGCCAGCCGTTTCGAAATCGCCAGCCCCAGCCCGGTGCCGCCGTATTTGCGCGTGGTTGAGGAATCCGCCTGGCTGAAGGACTGGAACAGGCGGCTCATCCCGTCCGCGGACAGGCCGATGCCGGTATCGCGGACCTCGAAATGCAGCTTTACCCGGCCATCTGCAGGCGGGTCCGACCTTACCGACAGCACCACCTCGCCGGTGTCGGTGAACTTGACCGCGTTGGACAGAAGGTTGAGCAGGATCTGCCGCAGCCGGGTCAGGTCGGCGCTGATGGCAGGCGGCACGCTGTCGTCCATGATATAGGCAACATCCAGCTGCTTTTTCGCAGCCCGCCCGCTGATCAGGTCCAGGGCGGTTTCGATGCAGCCGCGCAGATCGAAAGGGTGCGCCTCGATGGCCATCTGGCCCGCCTCGATCTTGGAAAAATCGAGGATTTCGTTGATGATCCCCAGCAGCGCGTCGCCGCTGTCGCGGATGGTGCGGGCATAGTCGGCCTGCTCACCGTTCAGTTCGGTGTCCATCAGCAGCCCGCTCATGCCGATCACCGCGTTCATCGGGGTGCGGATTTCGTGGCTCATCGTGGCCAGGAACGCGCTTTTGGCCTCATTCGCTTTCTCTGCCGCGGCGCGGGCCTCCTGCACCTCCTGGAACAGGCGGACGTTGCCGATGGCGATCACCGCCTGGTCGGCAAAGGATTCCGCCATTGCAATTTCATCCCGGGAGAACGCCCGCGCCGCTTTGCGGATGAATCCCAGGCCGCCGATGCACGCCCCGTCCCGCAGCAAGGGCAGCATCAAGGAGGAGCGGAAGCCGCTGGCGTGATAAATCCGCCGGTCCATCGGAGGAAGCTCAACCTGTGACCAGTCGGGAATGTGCAGGATTTTCTTGCCGGTATAGGACTGCGACGGAAAGTTCTGTGCCGGGTCGACGGGATGCCGGGTCTGGCTGATTTCAGTTTCCACACCGGCAGGCGTTGCGACCGCCGTCTGCCAGAACTCCTTGCCATCGCATTCGGTCACAATCGCCAGGTCGCAGGAAATCAGCGAGATCGCCAGGCGCACGATCTCGTCGAACACCGGCTTGGTGTCGGTCGGCGATTTGCTGATCACCCGCAGCACATCGGCACTGGCCGTCTGCCGCGCCAGGGCCGACTGGGTCTCGTTGAACATGCGCGTGTTCTGAATGGCGATCACCGCCTGGTCGCAGAAACTCTCTGCCAGCCGTATCTGTTCGCCGGTGAAGGCGCGTTTGCTGTCTGCACGCGAAAACGCCAGCACCCCGACGCAATCGCCGTCGCGCAGCAGCGGCAGGTACAGGCAGGACTGCAGGCCGAATTTTTCCACTGTTGCGACTTCATGCGGCGGCAGCTCCGTTTCGGCGAAGTCCGGAATATGCACCATCTTCCCGGTTGCAAAGACCCGGCTCGGGAAATTGAGCTTTGGATCAATCGGAACCGGATCGGGGTTCAAAGTGTCCATCGGCCCGGTCTTGCGCATCCCCGCGGCAGGGGTGAAATGATCCCCGTCCCTGATCAGCACCGCCGCCCCGTCGCAGTCCAGCAGCCGCACCCCTGCCTCTGCAATTGCCAGGAATACCGGTTTTGCGTCCTCCTGGGCGCTGCTGATCACCCGCAGGATATCGGCGCTGGCGGTTTGGCGGACCAGCGCATTCTGCAAATCCGTGAACAGCCGCGCATTGCTCAGCGCAATCACCGCCTGCGCCGCGAAAGTCTCGAACAGCGCGATCTGTTTCGGGCTGAAGGCATTCCTGCGGACATGGGCCAGGGTGATCACGCCAAGGGGCTTGCCGTCCTTGATCAGCGGCACCCCGAGGCTGGACAGGAACCCGCCCTTGCGCGCCTGCTCCCGCCAGCCGTAGTCGGGATCGGCCTCGATGTCGGGAATATAGGTCGTCCGGCCGGTCAGGGCTGCCCGCCCGGTCGTCGTCGCCCGTCCCGGCAGAAATTGCTGCTGCGCCAGGATCTCCTCGAAGATTTCATTGGCATTGTGGGTCACCGCCACCTCATAGGCGCCGGTGTCTTGGTTCAGCAGCGCCACATAGGCGACCTCGGGGCGGCAAATCCGCACCGCGACCTTCAGCACCGCCTGCAGAACCGGCTCCAGTTCATTCGGCGAGCGCGAGATCACGCTCAGCACCTCCGATGTTGCGGTCTGGTACTCCAGCGCCTCGCTCAGCTCTGCCGTGCGCGCCTGCACTTCTTCGAACAGCCGCGTGTTGCTGATTGCGATCACCGCCTGCGAGGCAAAGGTCTCCAGCAGGCCGATCTGCCTTTGCGAAAAGGCCTGCGGCTGGCTGTGCGCCATCACGATCACCCCCAGGACAATGCCGTCCTTGATCAGCGGCACCCCCAGCGTGCTTCTGAAATTGCCGATCCCGGCCGCTTCCTTCCAGGTGTAGCTGTCGTCGCTCAGCGTATCGGCGATATAGACCGTCTGAGCGGTCAACGCCGTGCGGCCGATACAGCTGCCTTTGCCCGGTGCGATCGGGTTGTCCTCAAGGTAGCGGAGAAACCGCGGCCGCACATTGTGGGACTGGCTGATCCGGTACAGCCCGTCTGCCGCGTCCAGCATGGCAAAGAACGCATATTCAGGGTCGCACAGGCGGGAGGCCACCTGGAGAATGGAGGCCAGCACCGGCTCCAACTCGTTCGGGGAGCGCGAGATCACGCTCAGCACCTCTGACGTTGCGGTCTGGTATTCCAGCGCCTCGCTCAGCTCTGCCGTACGCGCCTGCACCTCTTCGAACAGCCGCGTGTTGCTGATCGCGATCACCGCCTGCGCCGCAAAGGTTTCCAAAAGGCTGATTTGCTTCTCCGTGAAAGCTCCGGGCTGTTCGTGGCCAAGGGTTATGACACCCGCCACGACACCATCCTTGATCAGCGGCACCCCCAGCGCCGACCGGAAATTTCCCTGCTTGGCGGCGGCTTTCCATTTGAACTCCGCGTCGGCCTCGGTGTCCCTGATATACACTGTTTCCTGCAGCAGCGCCGTTCGCCCCGTGCAGCTGCCGGTCTCTGGCTCAAACGCTTGCTCCGCAAGGAACCGGCGGAACTCCGGCGTCATGCCATGCGCTGCTGCGATCCGGTATTTGCCGTCGGGATCCAGCAATGTCGCATAGGCCGTCTGCGGTTTGCAGATGTCTGAGGCTACTTTCAGAATGACGTCGAGCACCGGCCGGATCTCATTGGGCGAGCGGGAGATCACACCCAGCACCTCAGACGTCGCGGTTTGATGCGTCAGCGCTTCCTGAGTGTCTCTGAACAGCCGCGCATTGCCGATGGCGATGCTGGCCTGTTCAGCAAAGGTTTCCAGCAGGCTGATGTCGGTTGCCAGTGCAGCCCTTCCCGTTGGCCAGCCTAGAACAAGAACGCCCCAAATGCCGGGTCCAGCCTTTACCGGAACGGCAACCATCTCCTTGTAGCCGAATTGCCGCGCCGTTTTGTGATCCGAATACTCCGGCGCCTGGGCATCGGTCAGATGAACAGTGCGGCCCGTGCGGATAACCGGCCCGGTAATGGAACCGGCAGCCGGCGGCGCCGGGTAATGCGCCAGGTAGCCGTCCATGAACGCCTGTGTGAAGCCATGGCTTGCGCAGTGATGGATCATGCCGCTGCTGCAGCGCCACAGCATGCAGAACCGTGCACCGCACAACTCGGCGGCGCTTTTCACAATGGTGTCGAAAACCGGCTGAATGTCTTCCCGCGACTGTCCGATGACCTTCAGGATTTCGGAGGTGGCGGCAAACCGCGCTTTTTCCTGCGCCAGCTGCTGCTCAAGCGCTTTTACAGCATCTGCAGGAGTGATCTGCGGCTCTGATTGCGTTTTGCCGTATCCCATCAAATAGCAAAATCCGGTTGCCGGCAGCCCGGTGCCAATTCAGGATTCTGCCTATGGCTGATCTCAAACCATAACGGATTTTCGTCTGTTATCACAGAAATTGTTGCGCATGCGGTTCGCCGCGCTTTTGGCGCGTTCATCAGCATGCGCAGATTCTGCGCAAGGGGCCAGCCCATTGCGAGGACATTTAAAAGCAACAGGTCACGCGTCGCGGCCCGCCGAGGGAGGCATTCGCAGCGCAAGCGCCAATGACGGTTATCGGGGTTGGATAAACCGGTGCGGTCTGGCCAAAGGGGCCAGTTTACTGCCCATGAACCCCCGCATGGTGCAGAAATTGACCGTCAAGCGGGGTCGACGCTCCGAAGGAACGACACGCGCAGTTCGTATTCGCCTCCCCCGGCTTTGGCGAGCCGCGTGTCGACACCTAATACGTGCCAACCCTCGTCGACGGCCTGGCTCGGTGGCCCGCTCCAGACGCTGGCAAGGGTCCTGGAGACGACGACCGCGGGAAAGATCGAATCTTCCGTAAGCGAGTCCTTGATATCGCCGAAGATCTTGTCGAGGATCGTGCCCAGCCCCAGCTCCAGTACTATGGCGATGGCCTTTCCCAATCCGCCCAGAGCAATTCCAAGTCCCTCCAATCCGCTTTCGAGTTCACTTTCAACGGTGTCCTTGATGTTCTCGATCAGGCTGAGATGCCAGGCGTCCAGATCCCCGTCGTCAGCCTCAACAAGGAAATACGATGCGGCCACGAACCGCGGCCAGGTCAAGGGCGGTGAGCGGTTGGGATCATGATTAAACGTTGTGAACAGGTTCGGCGCCGCGACGGTGCCGTTGTTGAACTGGCCGAGGCTCATCAGCTCGCCGCGGACTTCCCCGTCCGGATCAATCCGGGCAACGCTGAGCTTGATCTCGTCAAGCCCGGGCTCCTTGGTTGTCTTGTTTGCCTTGACAGTGATCAGGCGGAAGGCATGCGCACGCGGAGTGTCATCGAGGACGGGCTGCGCCGGGTTGCCGGTGATGGTGAAGCGGCCGCCTTCGAAGTTGACCGGGCGGATATTCAGGTCGGACGCGGTCCAACTGATGTGGCCGAGGTTGCCGGATGGCCCGCCGAATTGCTCGTAGAGGGTGTTCACCTGCGCCGGCAGCGAGTGGGCGCCGTAGGGCGGCGACCACCACATCTTGCCAAGGCGCGCTTCGCTTGAGGCGCCGCTCTGGCCGAAGGGTGGCTCTCCGTTTGGAACTTCGTCGGTCAGCAGCCACCCGTTGCCGAACTCCCAGCCGTGCGAGGCGTATTCGGACCGGATAGCGCCGTGGATCTCACAGGCTGGTTCCAGGTCGCCGTGATAAATCGAGCCCATGCCGTGCTGGGGCGTTCCATGGAAGTGGCAGAACCAGCCGTCGTCGCGCGGTGCTCGGCGCTGATCCATTGCCGGAAACCCCAGATGAGGCACGCTCAGGCCGTCGAGATTGCGCCAGTGATCGTAGATCGAGCCCCAGATGCAGAAAGCATTCACTCCGTCAGTCCAGCACATGCCGTTCTCGTAAACCTGCACGCGCCCGAGGCGCCCGCTCCAGTCCTGGTCGATGCGCTCGGCACCGATCTTGTCGCCAAGCACCGAGTTTTGGCCGCCCATCTGGATGTATTTGGTCTGGAGGGCACCGGTGCCAATCAAGGTGCTGCCGTGGCTGACGCCGCCGGATGCCGCGGCAGCCGGACCAACAAATCCGGCAACATGAGCCATGAAAAACTGCGGTGGCCGCGGATCGCGGAACTGTTCGGCCGGGGCATAGGTCAGCGCGTCGGCGCTGCGCTGCGTCGGGTGCATCAGGCTGGCAAGTTCGGCAGCGAGCATGTTCGACGGTCGCCTGGCCTGCATGACAGAAATACCCAGCGGTCGGCGTGGGTCATCCGAAAGCCGCCGGTCAAATGGTGCTTTCCGGATCTGCGCGGAAATGCTCTCTTCACTTGTCAGGTCGACATCGGCGGCAACCCCCAAGCGGCGGCGCCTTTCGCGCGGCGATGCGGCAAGCGCGCGGGTGACTGCGGCTTTCAGGGCTTGCAGCTTGTCATCGGGCAAGATGGCCAGCAGGCGGTCTGCGGCCTTTTCCAGCGGATCCGGGTCGGCAGCAGGCTGAGCGCCGCCGATAAAGAAGCGGCTGGCAACCGCACGTTCTATGGCGAGTTGCCCGCCGGCTGCGATTTGGTCGATGAGTCTGGTAAGTAGCGGTAGGGTCTCCATGATCTGTCACTCCTGGGAGTTCGGTTGTTTGCATGCCTCCATCAGGGAAGTTGCCGACGGCTGCTTGCAGCCGCACTGACATGGTCACACAGAATGCCGGAACCTTCAGTAATCGGCATCACATGCACCCCCCGGGCCGCCGACCGGCGTTCCGGGCAAATGCCTGCCGCTGTCCGCTGGCAGAACCAGAGGTCGGTCATGCACCAACAATCAAACCGGACCAATCAGGTGGGGCTGATCAGAACCAGAAGGCTTTCAAAATACTCGGGGTGTTTTGGGTAAGAGCTAGGCAATAGATGCTGCGGTTGGCGCTTGCTGCGCAAGGCAGGCACAGAGAGGCGCCCGGGCCGCAGCTGCGGCGAAGGTTCGCAAGGTCCCGCCAGGCAGTCTCCGCAACGCTCCGGCCTGAAGGGTCGCTTATGCCATCTTCTCAACACTGCCTCATGCCTGCCTTGGCTGCTGGTGGTCCGCTGCCCGGCGGTGTCCGGTTTCAGGGCGTCCAGAACGCGTGTTTAAACATCTCGTTGAGGCCGAGCAGCCAGCTGGCCGGGGGCAGCTGCAGAAGGGCCAGCGCGGTAACGGCGGCAACGGCTGCCAGCGCGATCAGCGCCTCGGCCCGGTGGCCGCGCGGCGACATGCTGCTGCCGAAGATCAGCGTCTTGAAAACGTGGAAATGAAGCGCGGCATGCCACAGCGAGAAGCCGATGAACAGCGCCGCCAGGACAATGTGCAGATCGCTCCAGCCCTGCCGGGCCAAACCCAGCACGTCCCAGTCCGCGGCCTGTGCGGCCCTGCCCATGGGCGCAAGGAACAGGATGCTGCCGCTGAGAAGAATGGCGGCAAAGGAGAAGGTGACGCCAAAGACGGCCAGGGCCCGGGTGGTCAGCCCGCGCTTGGTTCGGGGTCGGGGCGCGGTATCGGCCATTTCACTGCCTCCTGTCAGGACGGGGTAAGTCTAGGCCGCAGGACATGCGCGCGCATTGATCCAGATCGGTTCAGCGCGCAAAGGGCAGGGGCTGCGGCCCGGTTGACCTTGCTCAAGGCGGCGGGGCGCCGCCTCTGGTAGGCTGCGCCGGGGGTAAGCCTATGCATCCAGATGAAACCCGGCAGGCAGAAGTGGTGGCCTTTCTGAGCGATCCGTCAGCTTATGGCGGGGACGCGCCGGTTGAAGTGGTGACGACCCATTCCGCGCATGTGTTCCTGGTCGGCAGCCTGGCGTTCAAGATCAAGCGGGCAGTGCGCTACAGCTACCTGGATTTTTCCTCGCTGCAGGCCCGCAAGGACGTGCTGGAGCGCGAGCTTGCCCTCAACGCCCCGGCGGCGCCGGAGATCTATGACCGGGTGGTTGCGGTCACCCGCGAGGCCGGAGGCAGCCTGGCGCTGGAGGGGGCGGGGCCTGCCGTCGAATACGCGCTGCGGATGCACCGGTTCCCGCGGGAGGCGGAGCTGAGCCGCATTGCCGATGGCGGCGGGCTGACGACTGATCTGGCGCGGCGGCTGGGCACCGCGGTGGCCGCCTATCACGCGGAAGCGGAGCGGCGCAGCGCGGACGGGGCCGCCCTGATCGGGGAAATCGTCGAGGAGCTGCGGGAGGCGCTTGGCGGCATGGGGGAGGTGCTTGGCCGCGGCCGGGTGAATGCGTTCCTGGAAGCGGCCGGGCGGGCCTTTGCGGATGCCGCGCCATGCCTGGAGCAGCGCGCGGCGGCGGGATTCGTGCGGCGGTGCCACGGCGATCTGCACCTGCGGAACCTGGTGCTGATCGGCGGCAGGGTGGTGCCGTTTGACGCGCTGGAGTTCGATGAGCGGCTGGGCACCTGCGATGTCTTCTATGACTTCGCCTTCCTGCTGATGGATCTGCTGCACCGGGATGCGCGGGTGCAGGCGAACGCGGCGCTGAACAGCTATCTGCAGGCCGCCGGGGATCTCGGCGGGCTGGCGGCGCTGCCGCTGTTCATGGCGCTGCGCGCGGCGATCCGGGCGATGGTTGCGGTGCAGGCCATGGCGGGAAACGGTTCCGCCGGGGCCGCGCGGGAGGCGCGGGATTATCTTGAGCTGGCGGCGGCCTGCCTGGCGCCGGCGCGGCCGCGGCTGGTGGCTGTGGGCGGGTTGTCGGGTACCGGCAAGACCACGGTCGCGGCGCGGGCGGCGCCGCATCTGGCGCCGCGGCCCGGCGCGGTCCACCTGCGCAGCGACGTGGAGCGCAAGGCGCTGTTCGGAGCCGATCCGCTGGCCCATCTGCCCGCCGAAAGCTACCGGCCGGAAGTGACCGCGGAGGTCTATGCCCGGCTGCTGGACCGGGCCGAGCGGGTGCTGCGCGCCGGGCACAGCGCAGTGGTGGACGCGACTTTCCTGGCGGCGGAATACCGGGATGCGGTGCGGACGCTGGCAGACAGGCTGGGGGTGCCGTTCGATGCCATATGGCTGCATGGCGACCCCGCAGAACTGGAGCGCCGCATCGAAGCGCGCACCAATGATGCCTCGGATGCGGACGCAGATGTGCTGCATGCGCAGATGAGGCGTGGCGCGGATCCTGCGGACTGGACCCGGATCAGCTGCAGCGGCACCGAGGATGAGGTTGCCGGGCGGGTGAAGGCTGCTCTGCTGCCGGAGTGACTCCGGGAGGCCTGCGCGGCAGGGAGGCGTGCCGCGGGGGAGGGCGGATAACCTTGGTCAATGCGGGCCGGAGGCTGCGGGCGTAACGTTGAGCAACATCTGAGGAGGAACACCATGTACAAGAATATTCTGGTTCCCATTGCCCCGGACCACGGCGCCGACAGCGCCAGCGCGCTGCAGGCTGCCCGTCTGCTGGCGGACAGCGATGCCAGGATCACAGCGCTGACCGTGGCCGATGAGATCCCCGGCTATGTGGTGCAGCAATTGCCGGAGGGCCTGCTGGAGAACACCCGCGCAGAGATGCTGGCAGAGCTCAAGGCAGACCTGGGCGGGGTGGCTGGCGTCAAGGCGGATGTGGTCACCGGCCATGCCGGGCGCACGATCACTGATTACGCCGAAGCGCATGGCGCCGATTGCATTGTGATTGCCTCGCACCGGCCCGGGCTGCAGGATTATTTCCTCGGCTCGACGGCGGCGCGCGTTGTGCGCCATGCCAAGTGCACCGTTGTTGTGATCCGCTGAGGCCCTGACGCTAGCTGTCGTGCGCCACGGAGCGGCGGAACAGCAAGAGGCTGGTGGCCAGGAGCGCGGCGCCGAGCAGCGCCATCCACAGCAGTTCCGGCCAGACGGTTTCGAACCCTGCGCCCTTGAAGACGATGGCCTGGCTGGCGGCCATGTAGTGGCGCGAGGGCAGGATGACGGTGGCGGCCTGCAGCCAGTCCGGCTGGCTTTCCACCGGGGTTTCGCCGCCCGAGAGCATCAGCATTGGCAGGATGGTCAGCATCACCAGCAGCGCAAACTGCGCCATTGAGCGCGCCACCGTTGCCAGGAACACCCCAAGCGCGGTTGCGGTGAACAGGAACAGCGCCGTGCCGCAGAGGAACAGCATCTTGGACCCCGCGATGGTGATGTCCAGCACCCCCTGCATCACAAAGGCCAGCGACAGCGCTGCCGCGGCCAGCACCACTGCGGCGTTGGCCCAGATCTTGGCCACGGCAATGTCGAAAGGCGAAAGCGGCATCGCCAGCAGATGCTCGATGGTGCCGTGCTCGCGTTCTCGGATCATCGCGGCACCAGTGAGGATTGTGGTCAGCCACATGATCTGGCCGATCAGCGCGTTGATGCCGGCAAAGCGGACGGTATCGCGGTTGGGGTTGAAGGCGCTGCGGATGATGATGCCGAGGGGTTGCGGCTGGGCCAGATCTGCACCGATGGCGAAGCGGCGGATCTCGGCGCTGAGGATGCTGGTGATGTAATGCACGCCGATGCCCGCCTGCTCCATCGCGGTGGCGTCGATCAGAACCTGAATTTCCGGCACCCGTCCGGCGCGCACGTCCTGTTCAAACCCGGGCGGCACGGCGACGGCAAACAGGAAGTCGCCGGCATCCATCCGGGCGGCGCCGGTGCCCGGTTCGATCTGCACCACCGGCTGGAACTCGGGCGGGAAGAACGCTGCGGCAAGGTTGCGCGACAGCGGCGAGTTGTCCTCGTCGGCAAAGGCGATCGAGGCATTGTTGACCGAGGTTGCGACCCCGGTGGCCTCCATCACCGGCGACAGGGTGAAGGACCAGACCAGAAGCGCCATCATCACCCAGTCGCGCCGCAGGCTCATCATTTCCTTGAGGCCGAGCCAGAATATGCAGGAAAGCCGTTGCATCTACTTCTCCTGTGCCCGGAGCGACAGCGCAGCCAGCAGCGTGAACGCCGGCCCGAAGCAGGCCAGCGCCAGAATGTCCGGCAGCAGCGCCTCCCAGCCCAGCCCCTTGGTGAAGGCGCCCACGTTCAGGTGCAGGAAGTAGGAGGAGGGCCACAGCGACCCGATGGTCTGGGCGCCGGGTTCCAGCGTGGACACCGGCTGCAGGAAGCCGGAGAACTGGATTGTCGGCACCACCGAGGCGATGGCGGTTGCAAAGGTCGCCGTCACCTGGCTGGAGGTCATGGTGGCGATCAGCAGCCCGTAGGAGGTGGTGGCCCAGACATAGAGCAGCGCGCCGACGGCCAGCGGCAGCGGGTCGCCCTTGAGCGGCACCCCGAAGACCGCGACGGTCATCCCGGCCAGCAGCAGGAAATTGGCGTAGGCGATCACGACATAGGGGATCTGCTTGCCGATCAGGAACTCCAGCCGGGTTGTCGGCGTGACGTAGAAATTGGTGACCGAGCCCAGCTCCTTCTCCCGCGCGACGCTGACCGCCATCAGCACCGCGGGCAGCATGATCAGCAGGATTGCGGGCATCGCAGGCGCCATTGCGGCAATGCTCTCGAAACTCTGGTTGTAGCGGAAGCGCGGCTCGATCCGGGCGATTTCGGCCGGGCGGGTGCCGCTGGCGGCGGCCTGCGCGCTCAGGAAGGTCTGATGCAGCCCGGCGGCGTAGCCCTCCACCGTCTCACCCTTGAAGGGGATGGCGCCATCGACAATGGCCAGCACCTCTGCCGGTTCATCCGCGCGCAGCTTGCGGCCGAAATCGGGGGGTAGCTCGATGACCAGCGAGACCTCGCCCGAGACCAGGCGGCTGCGGCCCTCGGCAGCGCTGGCCAGGGGCGGTGTTGGCCTGAAGTAGCGGGAGCCGGAGATTTCTGCGAGGTAGGCGCGGCTTTCGGGGCTTTGCGACAGGTCCAATGCGGCATAGTCCAGCTCTTCGATGTCGAGCGAAATGCCGAAGCAGAACACCAGCATCAGGATCACCGAGCCGAGGAAGGCAAAGGCGAGGCGCACAGGGTCGCGCAGGACCTCGACAGTTTCGCGCCGCGCATAGGCCAGGGCGCGGGTGAGGCCGCCGCCTGCCGAGGCGGTGTCCGCCTGCACGGCGGTTTCCGGGGCCGTGACCGGGGCTGGGGGATCGGCGGCCTTGAGGATGGCGACAAAGGCCTGTTCCAGGGTGTCTGCGGCCTGCGATGCCATCAGCGCCTTGGGCGTGCCTTCGGCCAGAACCTTGCCCGCGTGCATGAAGGAAACCCGGTCGCAGCGTTCGGCCTCGCCCATGAAATGGGTGGAGACAAAGATCGTCACGCCCTCGTTGCGCGACAGTTCCAGGAGCAGCGCCCAGAACATGTCGCGGGCCTCAGGGTCGACGCCGGAAGTCGGTTCGTCCAGGATCAGCACCCGCGGGCGGTGGATCACCGCAACCGCCAGCGACAGCCGCTGCTTGATGCCAAGCGGCAGGGCGGCGGCCAGGGTGGTGCTGTGCTCCGCAAGGCCGAAGCGCTGGGTCAATTCTTCGACCCTGGCCTCGCGGTCCGCAATCGCGAAGATGCGGGCGTGGAGCTGCAGGTTCTGCTGCACGGTCAGTTCGCCATAGAGCGAAAACGCCTGGCTCATGTAGCCGGTTTCGCGGCGCATGGCGCGGTTGCGGGCATCCACCGGCTTGCCGAACAGCTGCGCCTCGCCGGAGCTGATCGGCAGCAGGCCGGTCAGCATTTTCATGGTTGTCGACTTGCCGCAGCCGTTGGAGCCGAGAAAACCGAAGATCTCGCCCTGGGCGATGCTGAAATCGACATGATCAACGGCGGTGAAGTCGCCGAAGCGGCGGGTCAGCCCGCGGGCGGTGATGACCGCTTCGCCGCCGCCGTGCTTGGCCTGGGTCTGGTCCTGAACCGGCGTTGATTTCCCCTGCGCCCGCAGCTGCCGGTAAGCGGTTTCGAGGTCTTCAGCCCCGCCCCGCAGCCCGTCCGGAGTGCCCTGGTACAGGGCGCGGCCTGCATCCATGGCGACGATCCAGTCAAAGCTCTGCGCCTCCTCCATATAGGCGGTCGAGACCAGCACGGAGAGGCCGGGACTTTGGCCGCGGATGGCACTGATCAGCGCCCAGAACTGGCGGCGCGACAGCGGGTCGACGCCGGTGGTCGGCTCGTCCAGCACCAGCAGCTTGGGGTCGTGGATCAGGGCGCAGCACAGCCCCAGCTTCTGCTTCATGCCGCCCGACAGCTTGCCCATCAGCCGGTCCGCAAAAGGCGCCAGCCCGGTTGCCGTGAGGAGCGCCGCGATCCGGGCCTCGCGCTCTGCCTCGCCTTGGCCGAACAGCCGCGAGAAGAACTCGAGGTTTTCGCGCACGGAGAGTTCCGGGTAGAGGTTGCGGCCCAGCCCCTGCGGCATAAAGGCAATCGCGGGGCAGATGCGGCGCCGGTGCGCCGCGTCGCCGATGGGGCCGCCGAGGACATCTATGCTTCCCGCCTGCAGTTTCTTGGCGCCGGTGATCAGGCTGAGGAGGGTCGACTTGCCGACCCCGTCCGGCCCGATGAAGCCAACCAGCCGGCCCGGCGGCAGGTCCAGCGACAGTGCGTCCAGCGCGGTGTGCTTGCGGTACCGGTGAGTGACGTCCGCGACGCGTATGCCGGCACTGCCTGCGGCGGCGGTCATTCGAACAGCTCAGGCGGGATGCGCCGCTCCAGCGCTTCGGGCCATTCGCTGGCCGGATCCAGCCGGATCACGGCAATGCCGCGCAGGCCGGTTTTCACGTGTTCGATCCGCGCGGCCACCAGATCCTGCGGGATGCGGACGCGGACGCGGAACACCAGCTGCTCGCGCTCGCTGAGCGTTTCCACCTGCTTGGGGGTGAACTGGGCTTCCGGCGACACGAAGGTGACTGTTGCGGGAATGGCGTAATCGGGCAGCGCATCCAGCACGATGCGGGCCTCGGCGCCGATCGGCAGGAGGCCGGCCTCGCGGGCGGGCAGGAACACCTCCATGTAGATGTTTTCAAGGCTGAGCATTGTCAGGATCGGCCCGCCGGCGCCGACCACCTCGCCCGGTTCTGCCAGCCGGTAGAGCACCCGGCCCGGCATCGGCGCGGTGAGGGTGCTGTCCTCGATCTGCGCGGCGATGCGGCGGACCTCTGCCTCTGCCGCCGCAATCCCGGCGTCCGCGGTGGCCACCCGCGCCTGCGCCGCGCCCAGCACCGCCTCGGCGACCTGGTGCGCGGTGTCGCGTTCCTCAAACACGGTTTCGGAGATGTTGTGCCCGGCCAGGAGGGCGGTGGCGCGTGCCAGCTCATGCTCGGCCCGGCGGTGCTCGCTCTGGCGCTGGACTACCAGCGCCTCGGCCTCGGCCTTGGTCTGGCGCGCCAGGGCGGCTTCTGCCTTGGCCCGGTCATGGGCCGCCGACAGCTCATCCGTGTCCATTTCGACCAGGATGTCGCCGGCCGCCACCAGGCTGCCCTCGGCTGCCAGCACCCGGTCGACCCGGCCGGCCCTG
>NZ_JAJALF010000035.1:0-23934 GCF_020514995.1 Leisingera sp. McT4-56
CAAGTGGCAGAACGCACGCATCCATTCGCGCGACCGGAAGATCTCAAACGCTATCAACAGGGTTTGCGCGCAGCGGGTTTGAACAGGTGAAAACGGCCCATTCCCGACCTTGGCAACAGCATCCTGATTCTGTGGTGCAGCCCGCCGTTTCTGCCGTTCGCCGCGACTGCGAGGACTTGGCGCCGGTGAACTCACATAGCGCCGGACGGAGCCAAAATTTGTTACCGATTTTGCAATGACTGCTTGAGTGGAACGCGGCTTTAGAACTTGCCCGAGTTTCTCCAGGTCTCCTTTGGACCGATCTTTTCCTGAATGTCCCAGTGCTCGACGATCTTGCCCCCTTTGAGGCGAAACAGATCGAAGAAGGCCCAGTCATCACCGCCTTGTTTCACATGGCTGTAGATCACCACGAAGTTGCCCTCGCCCAGCAAACGGTGAATTTTCACATATTGCGCGGCCTGGCCGCTCCTCATCACCTCTTTCAGGTGCTTGGCCAAGCCTTCCAGCCCGTCGCCTGTTTCGGGGTTGTGCTGGTCGTATTGGCCGGCGGAGATGTAGTTGGGTGCCAGATCGGTGCGCCCGTCTATCAGCACCTTTTCGGCAAAGTCCTGCACTAAGGCCTTGTTCGCCTTTGTCTGGTCTAGATCCTCAATCCCGGTGGGGCCGTCCACCATGGTGCGCCCGGAAACAGTCGGCCATTTGTATTCGGCGATGACGTCCCAATGCTCAACGATACGGCCTTCATCATCGGTGTCGAATATGTCGCCGGTGACCCACTGCGCCTCGCCGTTGTTGAGGCTTTGGTAGACGTGGCAAAAAACGAAACGCCCGTCCTCGATGGTTCGCACTACCTGAATGTCACGGACAGGATTGCGTTCCAGAAAGGGTGTGAAGAATTCAATGAACCCCTCCTTGCCGTCTCGCACGCCAGTGGAGTGCTGGGTATATCTATCGCCTGTATACTTTTCGAGGGCCTCGGCCATTTTGCCGTCGCGAATGCCTTCCAGATACAGACCCTTTGCATTTGAAACGCGGATGCTCTCTGTCATGTTTTTTCTCCAACTGCGCGAACTAGAAAAGTCCGAGGAGGCCCAAGAGCGCCGGAATTCACGACCACACGACAACGGCAGAAAGTATGCCTGTGATCATCGCAGGAACGCCTTCTTTCCATGTGTCCCAGATCAGGTGGCACCCGACGGCGCCGATTGAGGTGCCGAGGAGCGCCAGTGCCCCCAAGGTTCCAAACACTGAGCCCTGAAACCAGATTGCAACTGCTCCGAACAACTCGGCAAGACCGACAAGCATCATGATCTGCCGGTTCAGGCCGTACTTTATGAACATCGTTAATTGGGTGTCGAAGATAAACTTTTGCCAGCCGAAAATCTTGATCGAACTGGCAAACAGAAAAAAGGCCGAGAGAAGCCCAACAAAGATGCTGATGAGTGTCATGTTCAAGGTCCTCTTCTGGCAACAAGCTAGCGGTCGCAGCGCTTTTCAATAATATGGATCATGTTGAAATCATTATTCAGTCAGGATGAAAGATGATCGATGACCTTCGCGCCATGGCCATTTTCGCTACTGTCGCTGAAACCGGCAGTTTCTCGGCTGCGGGCCGACGGCTGCGGCTGGCCACTTCGGGGATCAGCCAGCATGTGACCAAGCTGGAGGACCGGCTCGGTATCACGCTGTTCTACCGGTCTACCCGCTCGCTTTCGCTGACCAGTGAGGGCAAGAGGCTTCTTGAGCACACGCAGCGCATGGTTGCAGCTGCTGAAGACGGGTTGAACAGCGTCGTTGACATCAGCAATGAGCCAGCCGGAGCACTTACTATAACCCTGCCTGCCTTTATGGCAGGCAGCAGTTACGAACGGGCCATCTGGGATTTCGCGTTTCAGCACCGGGCGGTGGCACTTACCGTCCGCTACCTTGACCGCAATTTTGACCTGGTGGCCGAAGGGATTGATCTGGCCTTGCGTGTGGGGGACTTGCCCGATTCCAATCTGCGCTCGCGCCGTTTGGGCAGCGCAGGCAGAAAGCTCGTTTGCGCACCGTCCTATCTGGCAACCCTTTCGGGCGTGACAACGCCGGATGATCTGAAAACCGCAGATTTTGTAGCCATGGAAGGTCTGATTGATCAGGTTGTCCTCACAAAGGGCGAAGACCAAAGAACATTGCACACCAATCGGGGCCGCGTGGTTGTCGATAGCTTTGCCGCCTTGCGGTCTGCGCTTTGCGCAGGTTTGGGGATCCAAAGACTGCCTGCCTTGGTGGCAGATCCAGAGCTGGAAAACGGAACCCTTGCTGAAGTGCTCCCTGACTGGTCAATTCCGGATCTAGGCACCTATGGCGTCTGGCCCGGCACCAGCCGGCGGCGTTCTCTTTCGCGCCTCTTGATCGACCACATTGTTGCATGGACCTAGAAAAATTGTGGAGGCGCTCCTGCAGCAAGGATAGCAAACCTGCCATTGATGCAGCGCGCGACATCTTGCAAAATGGGCTCGCAGCCGACCTCGGATGCGGCGCAGCATCCGCCTTGAACCAAGCCAGCGGTTCGTAAAGGACGGCCCTTAGCTGCCGTCCAAAGCTTAGCGTCTTCTGCAGCGCAGATTCCTCTAACCGGACTTTCGGTTTACTGCGCAGCATTCTTGGCTGGCCGGTGTCTACTCAATTCAACCGGATTGTCCGTCGCTGTGGGGGTAAGAGATCAGCGTTGAGTGAACCAATTTTCCCTTGGTGTCCTCATCAGAAATCACCCTGACTCAGTGCGGCGAGTGCGCAGCGCTGCCGTTCCGGTATCTCTCTTAGGCATACCTGCTGGCGATGGCTGTGCAGGACGCTGGCATAGTGATTAACTCCGAATTCCTTTGGCCCACCAAGGTTAAGATACCATCTTCAAGAACGTCTTTCTTGCATTGATAAATGCTCATCGCATCGCCGCAGGGAGACGCGCACATACGGTGTTGCGGCACATGTTTTCCAGAAGTGGTGATGCCATTTTCGAAACAGGGTGGGAAATTTTTCGCGCGTCAATTACTATGACGGAAGCCTTTCTGGCAGGGTCGCATTGACCTTGCCATACCCAGTGCAGACAAAGCGGACCCCTTCATGGATGACAAAAAGATACGGAACATGGAGGAATTCGCGGCGGTCAGCGGCATTTCCCGTCCGACGCTGTCGAAATTCTTCAACGACCCGTCCAGCGTAAGGGCCTCGACCAGGCAGCGCATCGAAGCTGCGCTCGACCGCTACGATTACCGGCCCAACCTCTATGCAATCAATCAGAACCGCCGTTTGACCAAGAACATCGGAATCATCGTTCCCTATCTGGCTGACCCCTTCTTTGCGGAAATCGCCCGAAATATTGAAGAGCACATTCTGAGCACCGGGTACCGGCCGGTCCTGCTGGGCTCCCACGGCAGCCCAGATCAGGAGATCGAAAACCTCGAGAATCTGCGGCTGCTCAAACCGGCTGGTGTTCTGCTGGCCCCCTTGGGGCGGGCATCGGATCAGGCGCGCATTGCCGCCTTTTGCGAAGAGGTTCCGACGGTGTTGTTTGACGCCAATGTAGGCTCCGCGGGCCTGGCATTTGTGGGTTCAAACAATGATCAAAGCATTGATCTTATTGTGGACTACCTATGCAGGACAGGCGAACCACCGGCATTCTTTGAGATGAAGGAGCCCTCGAACCCTAACGCCTACAAACGGCGCCACGCCTATCTCGCCGCCATGGAACGGCTGAACCACACACCGCATTTGATCCAGGCCGCCGGTGAAGGCTGGGAATTTGAAGAGATCGGCTTTCGGGAAGGAACTCGGGTGGTCCGTGACAGGAACCTGCCAACCGATACGATCCTGTGCAGCAATGACCGCCTTGCTATCGGCTTCCTGTCGGCGGCCTATGAGGCTGGGATAAGGGTTGGTCTGGGCACAGACTGCACCATGCGGGTAGCCGGGCATGATGACCACCCGTTCTCCCGCTACACTTGCCCGACATTGACGACGGTCTCGCAGGATTACGAAGCCATCGCCCGGAAAAGTGCCGAAACACTGATGAACCTTATTGAGGCGGAAAAACCGGCTGATTCGCGGGAGGAAACCCTGTTTGATGGCCGGCTGGTCATGCGGGGGTCCGCCTAAGCTGCTGATTTCTCGGGCAAGTACCTTAAACTTTACGCGCGTAAAAAATAAATTGACGCCAGCACACTGGCGCCGGTAATCTTGGAGGCGACATCTCAACAGGGAGGTAGAGGATGTTTGCTAAGTACGCATTGGGTGCGGCAACGGCCATTTCACTGATCGCAGCAGGCAGTGCCTCTGCCGAGACCATCACCATCGCCACCGTAAACAACGGCGACATGATCCGGATGCAGGGTCTGACAGACGATTTCACCGCCAAGACCGGCCACGACGTCGAATGGGTGACGCTGGAGGAAAACGTGCTGCGCCAGCGTGTGACCACCGACATCACCACCAAGGGCGGCCAGTTCGACATCATGACCATCGGCATGTACGAAACCCCGATCTGGGGCAAGAACGGCTGGCTGGTGCCGCTGGATGACTTGCCTGCTGAATATGACGCCGATGATATCCTGCCGGCCATGCGCGGCGGCCTGAGCGTCGATGGCACGCTTTATGCCGCGCCGTTTTATGGCGAAAGCTCCATGATCATGTACCGGACCGACCTGATGGAGAAGGCTGGCCTTGAGATGCCAGACGCCCCGACCTGGGAGTTCGTCGCCGAGGCCGCCCGCGCCATGACCGACAAGGACAACGGGATCTATGGCATCTGCCTGCGCGGCAAGGCCGGCTGGGGCGAGAACATGGCCTTTTTGACCGCCACCGCCAACGCCTTTGGTGCGCGCTGGTTCGACGAGAACTGGCAAGCCCAGTTTGATCAGCCGGAGTGGAAGGAAACCCTGGAGTTCTATGTGAACCTGATGAACGACGCCGGCCCTCCGGGCGCGTCGAACAACGGTTTCAACGAGAACCTGTCGCTGTTCCAGCAGGGCAAATGCGGCATGTGGATCGACGCCACCGTGGCGGCGTCCTTCGTGACCAACCCCAACGACTCAACAATCGCCGACAAGGTCGGTTTTGCGCTGGCGCCGGACACCGGCAAGGGCAAACGCGGCAACTGGCTCTGGGCCTGGGCGTTGGGTATCCCTGCAGGCACCCAGAAAACGGATGCTGCCAAGGAGTTCATCCAGTGGGCCACCTCCAAGGAATACATTGAGCTGGTGGCCGCGAAAGAAGGCTGGGCCAACGTGCCGCCAGGTGCGCGCACCTCTCTGTATGAAGACCCCAACTACAAGGACGTGCCATTTGCCCGGATGACGCTGGAAAGCATCCTGTCGGCCGACCCCACCAATCCGACGGTAGACCCGGTTCCTTATGTCGGCATCCAGTTCGCAGCGATCCCCGAATTCGCCGGCATCGCTGGCCAGGTCGGCCAGGAATTTGCAGCTGCGCTGGCTGGTCAGCAAAGCGTCGATGAAGCTCTGGCCAAGGCTCAGGCACTGACAACCGACGAGATGGAAGCCGCAGGCTACTGATCTCCCGCACGGACACCCGGGGGCGGCCAAGCCGCCGCCCTCTGGCCCCAGCGATCCCCCAGAGCGCATAATCGTCCAAGGCGGCACGCGTGCCGTCAACGGAGGAGGTACACCAAATGGCAACGCAACACTCCCAACCCGCGGACCGGCTGACGATGGCCCCGCCCGCGCCCAAGCCGGCAAGCCAGCCCGCTGCGGCGGACCACCAGAGCGGCACGAAACACGCCCGCACAGCCGCCCGGCTGATGATGGCGCCGGCCGTGATCCTGCTTCTGGGCTGGATGCTCGTGCCACTGACGATGACGCTCTATTTCTCGTTCAAGAAGTTCCTGCCGCTGCGGGGCGGCGATCTGGGCTGGGTCGGCTTTGACAACTACGTCCGCTTCGTTTCCTCCAGCGCCTTTTGGCCCAGCGTACAGGCGACACTGGTGATCGTCGGCGGTGTTCTGGCCATCACCGTGGTCCTGGGCGTTCTGCTGGCGATCCTGCTGAACCAGCCGATGTGGGGCCGCGGCGTCGTCCGCATCCTGGTGATCGCGCCCTTCTTCGTGATGCCCACCGTATCGGCGCTGGTCTGGAAGAACATGTTCATGGACCCGGTCAACGGTCTGCTGGCGCATGTATGGCGGGCCTTCGGCGCCGAGCCGCTGGTCTGGCTGACCGAGGCGTCGACGCAGTCGATCATCCTGATCGTCAGCTGGCAATGGCTGCCGTTCGCAACGCTGATCCTGCTGACCGCCATCCAGTCGCTGGACAGCGAACAGCTGGAGGCCGCGGAAATGGATGGTGCGCCGCCGGTGAAGCGCTTTGCCTACATCACCCTGCCGCACCTGTCGCGCGCCATCACCGTGGTGGTGCTGATCCAGACGATCTTCCTGCTTTCGATCTTCGCAGAAATCTTTGTCACCACCCAGGGCGCCTTTGGCACCAAGACCCTGACCTACCTGATCTTCCAGCGCGTGCTGGAGAGCCAGAACATCGGGCTCGGCTCGGCCGGCGGTGTCTACGCCATCATCCTCGCCAACATCGTTGCCATCTTCCTGATGCGCATCGTCGGCAAGAACCTGGACGCGTAAGGAGGCCCTCATGGCACGTGCAACCACATCGCAACGCAAAGCCCTGAATACTGCCCTAGCATGGGGTGTGGGCCTCTTGATCTTCTTCCCGATCCTCTGGACCATCCTGACCAGCTTCAAGACCGAAGCCCAGGCTATCAGCGACCCGCCGGTCTTCCTGTTCTTTGACTGGACGCTGGAGAACTACTCGGTGGTGCAGGAGCGCTCCGACTACGGCCGGTTCTTGTGGAATTCAATCATCATCGCCGGGGGCTCCACCATCCTGGGTATCATCATCGCGGTGCCCGCCGCCTGGTCGATGGCCTTTGTGCCCTCGAAGCGGACCAAAGACATCCTGTTGTGGATGCTGTCCACCAAGATGCTGCCAGCAGTTGGCGTTCTTTACCCGATCTACCTGCTGTTCATCAAACTGGGCTTGCTGGACACAAAGATTGGCCTCGTGATCGTGCTGATGCTGATCAACCTGCCGATCATCGTTTGGATGCTCTACACCTACTTCAAGGAAATCCCCGGGGAGATCCTCGAAGCGGCCCGGATGGATGGTGCCACCCTGCGCGAAGAGGTGCTGTATATCCTGACGCCAATGGCCATTCCCGGCATCGCCTCGACGCTGTTGCTGAATGTGATCCTGGCCTGGAACGAAGCCTTCTGGACGCTCAACCTGACTGCGGCCAAGGCAGCACCGCTCACCGCCTTCATCGCCAGCTATTCCAGCCCTGAAGGTCTTTTCTACGCCAAGCTGAGCGCGGCCTCCACCATGGCCATTGCCCCGATCCTGATCCTCGGCTGGTTCAGCCAGAAGCAACTTGTCAGCGGCCTGACCTTCGGCGCTGTGAAATAAGGAGACATCAAAATGGGACGCATCACTCTTGACAAAGTCTCTAAAAGCTTTGGCGACGTGCAAGTTATCCCCCCGCTGGATCTGACCATCGACGACGGTGAGTTCACGGTCTTTGTCGGCCCCTCGGGCTGCGGGAAATCCACTTTGCTGCGGCTGATCGCCGGTTTGGAGGACGTATCCTCCGGCCAGATCCGCATCGACAAGCAGGACGCCACCCATGTTCCGCCCGCCAAGCGCGGCCTGGCGATGGTGTTTCAGTCCTACGCGCTCTATCCGCATATGTCGGTGCGCAAGAACATCGCTTTCCCGATGAAGATGGCCAAAGTCCCGGTCGAGGAACAGAACCGCCGCATCGAAGCCGCCGCCAATGCGCTGAACCTCACCGATTACCTGGACCGCCGTCCCGGCCAGCTGTCTGGCGGGCAGCGCCAGCGGGTGGCCATCGGGCGCGCCATCGTGAGGGAACCTTCGGCCTTTCTCTTCGACGAGCCGCTGTCGAACCTTGATGCGGCCCTGCGCGTTGGAATGCGGCTGGAGATCTCCGAACTGCATGAACGGCTGGAAACCACGATGATCTACGTGACCCATGACCAGGTCGAAGCCATGACCATGGCCGACAAGATCGTAGTGCTGCAGGCAGGTGTGATCGAACAGGTCGGCTCGCCGCTCGAGCTTTATCACACTCCGCGTAATAAGTTCGTGGCCGGCTTCATCGGCTCACCCAAGATGAACTTCATCGAGGGCAAAGAAGCCGCTAAACACGGCGCCCACACCATTGGCATCCGTCCCGAGCATATCGAGGTGTCCGGCGAGGCAGGCACCTGGTCGGGTGTGGTCAGCGTCTCAGAACATCTGGGCTCGGACACATTCTTTCACGTCCACGGCACCGGTCTGGCAGAAACCATCACCGTGCGCGCTGACGGCGAAGTCGGGTTCCGCCACGGGGACCGCATCTTCATGACCCCGCGCGCCGATGTGATTCACAAATTCGACGCAGAAGGGCTGCGGATCGCATGAAACGGCTGGCAGGCAAAACAGCGCTGATCACCGGCAGCGCCCGCGGGATCGGCCGCGCCTTCGCGGAGGCTTATGTCCGTGAAGGGGCCCGTGTGGCTATTGCTGATATTGATTTCGACGGCGCGCAGACAGCGGCTGAGGAACTGGGTGGCGGGTCGATTGCCGTCCGGCTGGATGTCACCGATCAGACCAGTATCGAACAGGCCGTTGCCGAAACGGTCTCAGAGCTGGGCCGGATTGACATCCTGATCAACAACGCGGCCGTCTTCACCGCCGCTCCGGTTAGTGAAATCACGCGCCAAGACTATGAGCGCACCTTTGCGGTCAATGTCGCCGGAACCCTGTTCACTCTGCAGGCAGTGGCCCGGCACATGATTGAACGCGGCGAGGGCGGCACGATCATCAACATGGCCAGCCAGGCGGGCCGCCGCGGAGAACCGCTGGTTGCCGTCTATTGCGCAACCAAGGCTGCCATCATCAGCCTGACCCAATCCGCCGGCCTCAATCTGATCCGGCACGGGATCAACGTGAACGCCATCTCTCCCGGCGTGGTGGAGGGTGAGCACTGGGACGGCGTCGATGCGCTCTTTGCAAAATATGAGGGCAAGGCGCCGGGTCAGAAGAAGCAAGAGGTGGCGCAGGCGGTGCCCTATGGGCGCATGGGGCGGGCGGACGACCTGACCGGCATGGCCGTTTTTCTGGCTTCTGACGAAGCCAGCTACGTCGTCGCCCAAACCTACAACGTGGACGGTGGACAATGGATGAGCTGATGGAACGCGAAACAGCACAACTTACGCCGGTTAAACTGAGCCAGGAGGCGCTGAAGGATCTGCCCGAAGGTGTTGCAGGTCCCGGATACGACCGCGCCTCACTGAAGCCGGGGATCATCCACATCGGCCTCGGCAATTTCCACCGCGCGCACCAGGCCTGGTATCTGCACCGGCTGATGCAGCAGGGCCTGGCAAAGGATTGGGCCATCATCGGCGCCGGGGTACGCCCGTATGATGCCGCGATGCGGCAGAAACTGCTGGCGCAGGATTGTCTGACCACCCTGATTGAACTGGCGCCTGGCAGCGTTTCGGCCGAGATCACTGGATCGATGATCGATTACCTGCCGATAGAAGACGGGAACGGCGCGCTGATCCGCGCCATGGCCGATCCCGCAATTCGTATCGTGTCGCTGACCGTGACCGAAGGCGGTTATTTCTTGGACCCGGCAACCGGCGGGCTGGATGTGCGGCACCCCGACATTCGTCATGACGTGGAGAATCCAACCCGTCCCTGCACTGTTTTCGGAGCCATTGCAGCTGCGCTGAAAACCAGGCGCGATGCCGGAGCCGGCCCATTTACCGTTCAAAGCTGCGACAACCTGCGCGGCAATGGCAACGCCACCCGGCAGGCGGTGGTCTCGCTGGCAAGGCTCACCAACCCGGAGCTGGCGGATTGGATCGATCAGACCTGCAGTTTCCCGAATTCGATGGTCGACTGCATTGTGCCCGCAACCGGTCCCGTCGAAATCGCCCTTGCCCGTGAGCTGGGCATCGAAGATGCCGCCCCCGTCACCCATGAAAACTACCGCCAATGGGTGATCGAGGATGGCTTCTGTGCGGGCCGGCCCGACTGGGATAAGGCCGGGGCAGTGTTCACACCCTCCGTGCATGACTACGAGGTGATGAAAATCCGCATTTTGAATGCGGGCCACCAGGTTTTGGCCAATGCCGGAGAGATGCTGTCGATGGAGACCATCGCCGATTGCATGGAGCATCCGCTGATTGCCGCGCTGTTCCAAAAGGTCCAGTTAGAGGAGATTGCCCCTTACGTTGCAGCGGTTCCGGGAATGAACCCGCAAGACTATGCCGAACTGATCGAGCGGCGGTTTTCCAACGCCGCCATCCGCGACACGGTCCGGCGGGTAGCCTTTGACGGCTCCTCCCGGCACCCGGGATTTGTCCATCCCATTCTGCGGGATGCACTGGCAGCAGGCGGCCCGATCGCAGGCCTGAGCCTCGTCGAGGCGCTTTGGGCGCGCATGTGTGCAGGCACCCGGGAGGACAGCACCGGGATTGAGGCCAACGACCCCTATTGGGACGCGCTGGCTGAGGCTGCAATGGCCGCAAGGCTGCGTCCGCAAGCCTGGCTCGAGCAGCATGATATCTACGGTGATCTGGCCGGCAACCAATGGTTCGCTGTGGAGTTTTCGCGCTGGCTTAGCCTGATCTGGTCGGAAGGATGCGAAGCTGCTTTACGCGCCTATACCGGGCATGAGCAGGCCAAGGGGGGCTTAGAAACATGATCCTATGCAGTGGAGAAGCCCTGATTGACATGATCCCCGCGCCAACTGCGGACGGACCGGACGGGTTTGTGCCTCATCCCGGAGGGGCGGTGTTCAATACAGCAATTGCGTTGGGGCGGCTTGGGGTGCGGGCCGGGATGCTGACCGGCCTGTCTACCGACATGTTCGGGCGGCAGCTGGCCGAGTCGCTGAAGGCCAGTCATGTTGACACTTCGCTGGTGATCCAGTCCGGCCGCCCCACCACGCTGGCCTTTGTACGCCTGGTGGATGGCCATGCCACCTATTGCTTCTTCGACGAGAACTCAGCCGGGCGCATGCTGATGCCTGGGGATATGCCAAAGCTTCCTCAGGAGGTCTCGGCCCTGTTTTTTGGCGGGATCAGCCTGGCCTCTGAGCCCTGCGCCGATGCCTATGCCGCGCTGCTGGACCGCGAAGCCACGGATCGCGCAGTGATGATTGACCCGAACATCCGCCCCAGGTTCATCAAGGACATCGCCAGGTACCGCGCCCGGCTGGACCGCATGGTGGCGCAGGCGGATCTCGTGAAAGTGTCCGACGAGGATCTGAACTGGCTGCTGCCGGACCCGCTGTCGCTGAGCGAGAAAGTGTCCATCCTGCTGGAACGGGGGCCGTCGGTGCTGATCCTGACCCGCGGCGGCGAAGGTGCAACCGGGTATCTTGCGAACGGCGGCGAAGTGCATGTGCCTGCTGTTCGGGCCAGAATTTCCGACACCGTCGGAGCCGGCGACACCTTCAATGCGGGTGTTCTCGCCAAACTGTCCGAGCTTGGCCGGCTGACAAAACCGGAGCTGGCCGCATTGCCGCCTGACGTTCTGCAGCAGGCAATGGCGCATGGCGCAAAAGTGGCCGCCGTTACGGTGTCCCGCTCCGGCGCCAATCCGCCCTGGGCCGGAGAGCTGTAAATGCGCACTTTCTTGTCCTCTTTTCCGCTCAGAAATGTTAGCGCTACCGCCGGAGTTTCAAACTATGACCCGCAGCAAGGCCGTCAGGAGAAAACGCCATGACCATCCAGTTCGCCGCCATTGGCCGCAAGCCGCGGGCCGGGGCGCCCTTCAAGCGGGTCGGCTAAGCTGATGGTGTCCCGTGTCATCCCCGTCGATCCTTTTGACCTGGTCCTGTTCGGTGCCACCGGCGATCTTGCACGCCGCAAAATCCTGCCTGGCCTATTTCACCGGTTTGCGGTGGGGCAGATGCCGGAGGGGGCACGCATCATCGGCACTGCCCGCTCAGCGATGAACCGGGCGGAGTTCATCGAGGCGGTGCATGCCAGCCTGCTGGAATTTGCGCCGCAGGCGGCCAAACGGTCAGCCCTGCTGGAAAAGTTCCTGGCCAGCCTGGAGTACGTTCGTGTCGATGCCGGAGGCGAGGACGGTTGGGACACTCTGGCGCAGGCGATCAGGTCGGATGTGGTGCAGGCGTTCTATCTCTCGGTCTCGCCTGCGCTGTTCGGCTCCATCGCGTCCAATCTGAAAAGCCGGGGCATCGCATCGGCGAACAGCCGGGTTGTGGTGGAAAAGCCCTTCGGTCACGATCTGGCGTCGGCGCGGGATTTGAATGCGGATCTGCGCCGCAACTTCGACGAGCATCAGATCTACCGGATCGACCACTATCTGGGCAAAGAAACCGTGCAGAACCTGATGGCGCTGCGCTTTGCCAACGCCCTGTGGGAGCCTTTGTGGAACTCCACCCATGTGGACCATGTGCAAATCACCGTGGCCGAAAGCCTCGGTGTCGAGGGGCGCGGCGAATATTACGACCGCTCCGGTGCGATGCGGGACATGGTGCAGAACCACCTGATGCAGCTCTTGTGCCTGACCGCGATGGAGCCGCCGTCGCGCTTTACCTCCGACGCGGTGCGCGATGAGAAGGTCAAGGTGATCGAGGCGCTGGAACCGGTGGCGCCATCGGACATCGTGCGCGGCCAGTACCGCGCCCAAGGCAGCGCGGGCAGCTACCGCGACCATGCCGGCAACCCGCACAGCAGCACCGAAAGCTTCATCGCCATGAAAGTGAATATCGGCAACTGGCGGTGGGCGGGCACGCCGTTCTACCTGCGCACGGGCAAAAAGCTGCGGGCGCGCTGTTCCGAAATTGCGGTGGTGTTCCGCGACCCGCCGCACATGATATTTCCGGACATGGCCGGGCGGCGCAGCAACGCGATGATCATCCGCCTGCAGCCGGATGAAGGCATCACCCTGCGCAACACGATCAAGGAGCCGGGTCCGGGCGGTTTCCGCCTCGCGGAAGTGTCCCTGGACATGACCTTTGCCGAGGCTCTGAGGGAACGCGCTGAACCGCAAGATGCCTACGAACGCCTAATCATGGACGTGATCCGCGGCGACCAGACGCTGTTCATGCGCGGCGACGAGGTAGAGGCTGCCTGGGCCTGGGCCGACCCCATCATTGCCAGCTGGGAGGACTTCGGGCCTGCCCCGTCTCCCTACGATCCGAGAGGGTCTGGCCCCGAGGACGCCCTGATGCTGCTGCACCGCGAGGGCCGGCGGTGGCGCGAGATCGGGGGCTGAGCAATGCATCAGGATTGCACCAGCCTCGCCCCGGCCAAACCTCACCTCTTCTGTAACGTCCCGCCAATCTGTTTTCCCAAGGGAACGCACCAATGAGCCAGCTCAATGACACTCTTCTGCGCGTGACCGATCGGATCATTGCCCGCAGCGAAACCACTCGAGCCGCCTATCTGGACCGAATGCACCGGGCCGCGGAAAAGGGCCCGGCTCGCGCCCATCTGTCCTGCAGCGGCCAGGCTCATGCCTATGCCGCTTCCGGTGGCGACAAGGCGCAACTGGTCGAGCGCAATGCAGGCAACCTCGGCATCGTCACCGCCTATAACGACATGCTGTCGGCCCATCAGCCCTTTGAGCATTTTCCGGCCCTGATCAAGCAGGCAGCCCGCGAGGCTGGCGGCACCGCGCAGGTGGCCGGCGGGGTGCCTGCCATGTGCGATGGCGTCACCCAGGGGGAGGCGGGCATGGAGCTGAGCCTGTTTTCCCGCGATGTGATTGCGCTGGCGGCCTCAGTTGCGCTCAGCCACGCGACATTCGACGCCGCCGTCTATCTGGGGGTTTGCGACAAGATCGTGCCCGGGCTGGTCATTGCCGCCCAGGCCTTTGGCCATCTTCCCACTGTCTTCCTGCCCGCGGGGCCCATGGTCAGCGGATTGGCCAATGACGAAAAGGCCAAAGTCCGCCAGCAATTTGCAGCGGGTGAAGTTGACCGGGATACGCTGCTGGCTGCTGAGATGGCCGCCTATCACGGGCCGGGCACCTGCACCTTTTACGGCACAGCCAACACCAACCAAATGCTGATGGAATTCATGGGGCTGCACCTGCCAGGCGCCAGCTTCGTGCCGCCGGACACCGCGCTGCGCGATGCCCTGACCCAGGAAGGCGCAAAACGCGCCTTATCGCTCAGTGCGCTTGGCAATCACTACACGCCAGTCTGCAGCATTCTTGATGAAAGGGCCTTTGTGAACGGGATCGTCGGACTGAATGCCACTGGCGGCTCGACCAACCTGCTAATCCACCTGGTGGCCATGGCACGTGCGGGCGGGATCATGCTCGACTGGCAAGATTTCTCGAATCTCTCCGAAGTCACCCCGCTAATGGCACGGGTCTATCCCAACGGGCTTGCGGATGTGAACCATTTCCATGCCGCAGGCGGCCTTGGTTACATGATCGGCCGCTTGCTGAAAGCCGGGCTGCTGCATCCGGACACCATGACCGTGGCCGGAGAGGGTCTGGAGAATTATACTCGGGAGCCCGTTTGGAACGATGGTGTTCTGGCTTGGCGCAACGGCGCGGGCCGCAGTCTGAATGAGGCCATCCTGCGCCCACCTCACGACCCGTTCCAGCCAACCGGCGGCCTCAAGCGCTTGACCGGCAGCCTTGGTACCGCGGTCATGAAAGTCTCTGCCGTGGCGCCTGAACATCAGGTAGTCGAGGCGCCGGTGCGCGTCTTCGCCGATCAGAACGAAGTCAAAGCCGCTTTCAAGGCCGGTGAGTTTACAGGGGATGTTATCGTGGTTGTGCGCTTCCAGGGGCCAAAGGCAAATGGCATGCCTGAGTTGCACAGCCTGACGCCGCTGCTGGCGATCCTGCAGGGCCGCGGCCAGAAGGTTGCCCTGGTCACCGATGGCCGCATGTCAGGCGCCTCTGGAAAGGTGCCCGCCGCGATCCATGTCAGCCCCGAAGCCGTCGATGGCGGCGCAATTGCCCGCCTGCAGGACGGCGACCTCCTGCGTGTGGATGCCACAGCCGGAACACTCGATATCCTGACCGAAGGTGTCTGCGAGCGCCCGGCGGTGGTTGCGGACCTGACCGCCAATCAGTCCGGGACCGGCCGCGAGCTGTTCGCAGCCTTCAGAAACTCTGTCAGCGCCGCAACGGACGGCGCCTCCATTTTCGGAGCCTAATCCATGACTCTGCCCCCCAAAGATGCCAGCCGGCTGACCCGCGAAATCTGCGGCCTTGCCCCGATTGTTCCGGTGCTGGTTATTGAAGATGCCTCCACAGCCCGCCCGCTGGCCGAAGCGCTGGTCGCGGGAGGGCTCCCCGCCCTGGAAGTCACCCTGCGCACCCTGGACGCGCTGGAGGCGATCCGCGCCATGTCTGGGGTTCCGGGCGGTCATGTCGGCGCCGGCACGCTGATCACGCCGGAGGATGTCCGCGCCGCCAAGGCCGCCGGAGCAGCCTTCGGGGTTTCACCCGGTGCGACCGATGAGCTTCTGGCTGCCTGCGAGGCGGAACAGCTGCCGCTGCTGCCGGGCGCTGCAACCGCGACCGAGGCCATGCGGCTGCTGGCGCGCGGCTACGACATGCTTAAGTTTTTTCCTGCGGAGGCGTCAGGAGGCGCCCCGGCCTTGAAAGCCATTGGCGCACCGCTGCCGCAGATCACTTTTTGTCCCACCGGCGGCATCAGTCCCGCAAACGCTGGAAGCTATTTGTCCCTCGGCAACGTGCTGTGTGCGGGTGGCAGCTGGGTCGCGCCGAAGGATCTGATTGCGGCCGGGAACTGGGACGGGATTGAATTGCTGGCCAGACAGGCCGCGCAACTGGGGGGAAACGCATGATGGATATCTGGACCAAGCTGCAGGAGAACCACAGCGCGGCAGAAGGGCGGCCGATCATTTCCCTGTTCGACGACCCTCAGCGCTTTGACAGGTTTTCGGTTGAAGCAGACGGGCTGCTGCTGGACTTCTCAAAGACCAGCATCGACGGTGCGGCATTTGATCTGCTGCTGGAACTGGCCGAGATGCGGGACGTTGCCGGTCAACGCGATGCCATGTTCCGCGGCGAGCGGATCAACCGCTCCGAAGACCGGGCGGTGCTTCATACAGCCCTGCGTGCCGGCGATGGCGGACCGCTGGTAATTGATGGTGAGGACGTGCGTCCGGGGATAAGGAAAACCCTGCAAACGATGGAGGATTTTGCCGACGGCATCCGCTCGGGCCGCATCGCAACCGCAGGGGGCGGGGCATTCACCGATGTCGTGAATATCGGCATCGGCGGCTCCGACCTCGGGCCAGTCATGGCCGTTCAGGCGCTGAGCCCTTATCACAACGGACCGCACTGCCACTTCGTCTCGAACGTCGACGGCGCCCAGATATCCGACACGCTGCGCAAGCTCGATCCCCGCTCGACGCTGATCATCATCGCGTCAAAGACCTTCACCACGATTGAGACGATGACCAATGCCGAAACGGCGAACAGCTGGCTGAAGAATGCGCTGGGGGACGCAGCCGTTTCCCATCTGGCCGCCGTATCCACTGCGCTGGACAAGACCGCCGGCATGGGGATCAGCCCAGAGCGTGTTTTTGGCTTTTCCGATTGGGTTGGCGGCCGCTACTCGCTTTGGGGCCCAGTGGGCCTTCCGATCATGCTGGCCATTGGTCCAGCGGAGTTTCGCAACTTTCTGGCGGGTGCCCGGGCGATGGATACACATTTCGTGACCGCTCCCGCGCGGGAAAACATGCCCTTGCTTATGGGGCTCGTAGGGATTTGGCACCGAAACATCTGCCGCCATCCGACACGTGCAATCCTGCCTTATGACCAGCGTCTGGCCAAATTGCCCGCCTACCTTCAGCAGCTTGACATGGAGAGCAACGGCAAGCGTGTTTCAAACGGCGGAGACCAGTTGGTACGCGGCTCTGGACCCGTTGTTTGGGGCGAAGCGGGAACCAACGGGCAGCATGCGTTTTATCAGCTGTTGCACCAGGGAACCGAAATTATCCCCGCCGAGTTTCTGGTGGCTTCGCGCAGTCATGAACCCAGTCTGCGGGAACATCATGATTTGCTGAAGGCGAATTGCCTGGCCCAATCTGAAGCGCTGATGCTTGGCCGCTCCTTGGAGCAGGCTTTGGAGATTGCTGCAGCGCTTGGCTATACCGGTGACGAGCAGCGCGTCCAAGCGGCATACCGGACCTTTCCAGGCAGCCGCCCTTCGATGACGCTGGCCTATCCGCTGCTGACGCCGTACTCCCTCGGCCAGATCATCGCGCTGTATGAACATCGGGTGTTCGTTGAAGGCGCCATTTGGGGGATCAATTCCTTTGATCAATGGGGAGTGGAATTGGGCAAGGAACTGGCCAGCGCCCTGGTGCCAATGATCAAGGGCGCCTCATCTGAGGGCAAGGACCAGTCAACAATTGCTCTGATCCGGAAACTGTCTGCGTGAATGACCCCTTGGATCACCCAGTTGTCGACGAACGCCGCCAATACCAAGGCGCCGTACATTCACAGACGGGCGTTGCGCACATTTTCCGTAATCTGGACATTCATGTTTGGCGCAGCGAACGGCTGCTTCCCGCCCGGCCTGCATGCGTACTCTTCGCGGCCATGCAGCGGCCGGAGGTCGGCTTCGGGCTGCTTGTGCCATCTGTCGGGAGGGTTCCGGTGAGGTTTCGCTGCAACCCAGCTGCCGCATCGCCGCAAGTCGGCTCTGAGCCCATTGCAGCCATCGCCCCATGCCCTGGATGCTGCAAGCGCACTTGGCTGCTCGCGGCTCTTCGTAACACTCGTACCAGGTGCAGCGCGCATTTCGCGGCAAGTGCGAAGCATTAGGGTCGTTTTCCCGAAAGCAGCCATCCAGTATGGGGAGGCGGTCCCGACTGATGCTGCGCTCCACACCAGGGGTAGCGAAGCGCAGTTGGCGCCAGTTGCAAACCTATCCTCTTTCTGCAATGGGGCGAGGCTTAACGCTTCGACGCCACACGTCAAAGCATACGTCGGCCTCTACCGCAGCATTTTTTCCAGGCCAACGGGAAGCAGAGCGGGAAAATGCTGCCGCCGAAGAAAAAACTTGCGTTATCTGCCCCGCAACGCATGTAACATCGGTAATCAGTAAACTTCGCGCACGCATTCAAGAGGTGGGCTGGGATACCTCCGAGCAAAATCAAAAAGGATATCTGATCTAACTCTTCAAGCTCAAAACTTAGATAAAACCGATCCCAACGTAACTGACAGAAATTCACTTGCTTGGACAGCGACACAAACACCATGGAAATGCTTGATCCGATAGAAATTGACAGCTTTGGCGCCGTTACAATTGGGATATTGGTCTATTTTCTCGGTGCACGGTTGACCCGTCGCTATGCAGTCTTGTCTAAGTACAGCATCCCAGAGCCAGTCAGCGGAGGTCTCCTGGCGGCCATTCTGGCTTTACTTGTGGTTCTGGGCACAGGTCGGGCGATCAGTTACGAACTAAGCGCCAGAGATTTTTTGTTGGTCTACTTTTTCACGACTGTTGGTCTAAACGCCCGTTTTGCTGACCTGCTAAAGGGGGGACCACTTCTTGTACTCATGCTTGGGCTCACGATAGCCTTTATGCTCGTGCAGAATGTGGTGGGCATGATTGGTGCGCTCTTGTTCGGTATGCCGTCACAAGCAGGTGTGCTGCTGGGTACCGCATCCTTAATCGGCGGCCACGGCACAGCCATCGCATGGGGGCCGACCATTGAGAGCAACTACCAAGTCACCGGGGCTTCGGAGCTAGGAATAGCCACTGCGACGGTTGGCCTGATTTTGGCCAGTGTTCTGGGTGGTCCCATTGCTCGTTTTCTCACCCAAAAGAACGATCTAAAGAGTGTCGAGAACTCAGAAGAAGAAGTTGCGACGGTTGCAGAGCCAATCACCGAGCAACCTTCAACCGTTACCCATGTAGACCTGATGAATTGCGTGCTCTGGATTCACATCGCCATCGCGATTGGGTATTCAGTGTTCGAAGCACTTGAGGCAGCAGGGATTAAACTGCCGCTTTTCGTGCCGTGCCTCTTAAGCGGCATCTTATTGTCGAACTTGCTGCCGCCCTTGTTTTCTAAGCTCAAATGGCCCGCAGGCACTCCTGCGATGAACGTGATCTCCGAATTCAGCCTGTCAGTATTTCTGGCAATGTCGCTGATGAGTATGGAGTTGTGGACGCTCGCCAGCAGTGCTGGCGTTCTAATAACCACCATGCTTTTGCAATCAATCGCGGCCGTTCTATTCATCATATTCATTGTCTTCCGCCTGATGGGAAAAAACTACTTTGCAGCAGTGATTTCGGCGGGTTTCGCTGGCTTCTCTTTGGGTGCGACGCCAACCGCCATTGCAAATATGACCGCAGTCACACAACGCTATGGTCCTTCGCCAGTGGCGTTTATTGTTTTGCCTTTGGTGTCAGCTTTCTTTGTCGATTTAGCGAACGCGTTCATAATTCAGTGGTTCCTTGGATTTGGTTGAAGCACTGTGATTTGCGTCCGAGTTATAGAACTCGAACTCGCCGTCCGCTGTATAAGGCAGCAACGTCGGCTGTCTGCGCTAAGCTGATGTACTTGGTAACGGTACTGCAACCGCGCCGGAAACCATCGTTTTGATGGATCAAAGGCCGGTCATGCACTAGCAATCAAACCGGACCACTCAGGTGGGGCTGATCAGGATCAGGATGAGGCTTGCGGCGCTCCGTATCTTCCGCTCCGATCAGAACGGCGAAAATCCCGAGATCTACGCCGACCTGTTCCAGATCCGAGGCGATGCGCCTGCGCCCCTTGTTTGAGACTATCCCCACAGGTTCACTTCGCGGCTTTCTTGATGCGGCACATTCAATCTATGTCATCGATTTAGTTTGACTCCTGTGCGCGGGTTAAGTTCAGAGTCGGGGTATGGTTTTTGTGTTTTTACGGTCTCTGTCGGTTGTGGGAGTGCTGGTGGGGATGGCGTTGTTCTGCGCATCTCTCACCCCATCGCTTTTACCAAGGGTTCCGGAAGTCCAAGGCACATTGTCAGGTGTCGCGTTTATCGCAGGCTACTCAATAGGCAACCTTCTGCGGCTCCTCTGGGAGTTTCTAGAGTTTCGGCAAGTGCGAGGAATTTGGAGAACCCGCCTGTGCCAGATTGCCCTTGCTGCATCTGTTCTGGCTGTGGTGTTCACACTAAGTCGCATCACCCTGTGGCAGAACTCTATTCGCTTGGTGATGGAAATGGAGCCTGTCGACAGTGCCTATCCCTTCCGCGTGGCCTCCATCGCGCTTGTTGCAGTGGTAGCCTTGATGCTCCTGGCTCGCACTCTGTTTTGGTCGGCTAAGCGTGTGGCTAGGTGGAGTGCCAGATTGATGCCAAAAAGAGTGTCTATCGGAGCTGGCGCAATCATTGTGGCAGTTGTTGCCGGTTCGCTTTTCGATGGCTTAGTCGTGCGGAATATGCTGGCGTTTCTCGATCAAGCCTTTGCCGAAGTCGACAGGATTGTTGACGCTGGTGTGGAGCCCCCCTCCGGGTTCGAAACATCTGTACAGCTTATCGATTGGGAAGATATCGGCCGCAATGGAAAGCTGTTTCTGACGAGCGGACCGGATCGCCAGCAGATCGAAGCATTTACAAACCGGCCAGCTAAGCAGCCAATTCGTGTATACGCGGGCGTGAATACTGCAGAAACGCTGGAAGACCGCGCAAAGGCTGCAGTTACAGAACTCACACGTGCTGGGGGCTTCAACCGGTCTGTCCTGATAGTTGCAACACCCACCGGGACTGGATGGTTGGATCCGGCAGCCATACAACCGGTGGCTTTTCTGCATAGCGGCGACCTTGCAATCGTGTCGATGCAGTATTCCTACCTTCCTAGCTGGTTGACGCTAATGGTTGACCCAACACGTTCACGACAGGCTGCGAGAGCCCTATTTCGAGAGGTTTTCGAACATTGGAAGGCGTTGCCAAAGAACAAGCGGCCGCGCCTGTACCTGTTTGGTTTGAGTTTGGGAGCACTTGGGTCTGAGGCTTCCACTGATCTTGTTGAACTGCTTGCAGATCCAATCAATGGGGCTGTTTGGGCTGGGCCGCCATTCGCCAGTCGCACCTGGTCATCTATTACCCGGAACCGTGAGAGCGGGTCCCCCCAATGGCGGCCGCGTTACCGGGACGGTGCTTTGATCAGGTTCATGAACCAGGACGGATTTGACCCTCAAGGGTTTTCGGAATGGGGACCATTGCGAATAGTCTACCTGCAGCATGCCAGCGATCCGATGAGCTTCTTCTCAGCTGAGTTGGCCATGTCAAAGCCGGGCTGGCTGGGGGAATACCGGGGCCGGGACGTGTCTCCGTACTTCCGATGGTTTCCGCTGGTCACCTTTCTTCAGGTTGCCTTTGATATCCCCATGGCCACATCTGTTTCGCAAGGATACGGGCATAATTTTATCCCTGCTGAATACATTGATGCTTGGATTGCTGTGACCCAGCCAAGGAACTGGACTGCAGCTGATACAGAAAACTTGAAACGTAAGTTCGAAGCCTTTCAGGCATCACCGCTGTGAACAGAACCAGGCTCAAATTCAGCCATCAAGTGAAGTGCGATGCTGCGCTCAAAACGATAGCTCAGGACCAATCCCGCCGCCCTTTGCAGAGCACATGATTGAACTGCTTAGTGGTGGCAGTTACCCGTCGCGACGCGAAAGCTTCCTGATGCGGTTTGGCGGGACCTGGCGTCTACCTTAGACGTCGGGCCCAACACAACCAAAAGATTCAGTTGATTTGTGAGCGCTGATCAAGGCGTACGCGCTGCGTCCGGTGATGAAGATTGTCCTGACAAGCATGCAACGTAGGCTACTTTGAGGCTACATGTGTCTCGGGCGGCTGCCGTTTCTGCCGCCCGAGATTATTAAATCTCAATTGGTTGGCGTCATATCGACAATTGTGGGCTCGCGATCACCACTTGTCGGGAAGACGATCATCTCGCCGCCCATGGCTCCGAAGTCGATTTGCTTGAGATCGACCATATGCACGGTCCGGTCGTACATCGTGTGATAGTAATAGGTGAGGTTTTGCGAGTCACTTGCAGTCGTGACTTGGGTTGCGCTGAAGAGCAAGTCCTCCGACTGGACGTCGTCATCTGCGCCCTCAGCGGCATCAGCGGGAATATTGAAGTTGTCGAGGATTCGAAACGCCTCACGCACTGTATCGTAGCCGCCTTCGGTTTCTCGTGCTGTTTGCGAGAAGGCAACAGCTCGGACAAAGCGTGATGGGGGGGTGAAGTCTCCTGGCAAGCCGATCATGCCGCTTCCCGCTCCGAGCGGCGCGAACGTCACCCCGGCGGCCTCAACCTGGGGAATCGAGAGGGCGGACAAATTGACGTAGTTGTTGAGGTTCGTCATGTGCCAGTCGTAGGTCGGGGAATTGGTGATAACACCAAGCGGAGCCTCAAAGATAGTTAGCTCACCGTCAATATACTCGACGACAATCCTCCCGCCCAAGCGGTCTGCCACCAACATGTGAAGGGGAAACGGAAAGCCGAGCGTTTCATCCACAACGCTCACGACACGAATGCCCTCAAGACCGGCCCGCACCTCATCAACCGTTTCAAAGTTTGACAAGACATAGCTGGCAAGCAAGTCGCCAGGAATGGAATTGCCGGCGAGCTCAGGTAAGTATTCCTGGTAATCCGTGAAGCCCGGCAGATAAAACAGCCCTGCGGTCAAACCGGTCTCATTGATCCCGTCGGCAGGCGCTCCATGGTCCAGCATACTGATGCCGACTACGCCAAAGCGGCCAGTCCAAGACGCTCCTTCCGCTCCGTCAGGCATCTCGCCAGCGCTATAAACGAAGCCCTTAGGGACAACATTAATTTTCGTTTCGAGGTCGAACGGCCCCCATTCTGCGGTTCTTGCGCGAATGATGCTTCCATCTGCTCCTGTCAGCATGATCCCGGTGCATGCCCAACCCATCGATACTGACGCAAGCAGAGCGGCGCCGACTCGAGCGCACGATACAAGTAATCTAAAGAATGCCATTTCACTTCTCCATTTTCTGCTGTTAGATGAAGAATACATTCAACCACGAGCTAGTGTTCAGTCAGGTTCTGTACAGGTGGAAATTCACTGGCTTGCGACGAAGGGTTGAAAATTACCTGCCGCCAGTTCCAAAAAATCGGCTACTGGACGCAGAATGCCAGATTTTTACTTTCGAATGTGCAGCATAAGCGCGAAGCGCCTAAACCGGCCATAGGCGCAGGAGCTGCGAATTCACACTTCGTCCGGCAGACTGCGAGTTCGATCATCTCCAGATTTTGCTCGTGCGGCGAATGACCGGAAAGCAGGCTGCGCCTGCAGCAACGTGAAGGTAGGGCGAAGGTCCGCAATGGGCCGGTCGCGCCTAGCCGGGCGATCTGGAGCCCGTGGATGCTGCAGCGCATTCGAGGTCAGCAGTGAGCCCTGAGCGGAAGTGTCAAAATTCGCTGCGCGCGCTCGCAGCGCGCCGGTGCGCTGCACCGCCGAATTCCTCCCGCTGCATGGCAGAGGGAATTGCGGCCATTCCGGTGGGCCGCAACAAAATCTTTGACCAAGAATTTGTCCGTCATCAACTGAAGTAGGTAAGTTGATGGCGGACAGGCCAATCCACGGAATTCTGAGCGAGAGATGAACGTATCAATCAGTGTTAAAACCTTCGTTGAGCAACGTGATGCCGGCTCTGAGCTTCCCTGCGCCGCTAACACAAGTACGGTCGACTGACGTGTAGCTCATTGATTGGCAAGTGGTTGGCAAAAGGTTCGAGCGGAAAAAACGGCGGGGCGGCGGGCGTCAGGGCCCGCCGCTTGCGGGGATCAGAACCCGGCCTTGATGCGCTCGAATTCCTTCAGCATCCGGCCTTCCAGTTCCGGGTT
>NZ_JAJALF010000036.1:0-23546 GCF_020514995.1 Leisingera sp. McT4-56
CTACAACATCACCTGGTCGGATCTGACGTTCCGGAATGTGGGCAGCGAAGCGCGCATCATGAACGTGAACGCGCCGGACGGCTGGCACCGGCTGAGCGACGGCAGCCAGAACATCGGCGGCGACTACACCACCGCGCCTGCGCAGAACCTGTCTGCCGACGAGCTGTGGGGCTTTGAAGCGGGGGCCAGCGGCACGCTTGGCGATGGCGATGGCGATGGCGGCGGCGAGCCCGACGATCTCAGCGGCGACAACTTTATCATGGGCAGCGATGGCCAGGATGACTTTTTCGGCGGCAGCGGCAATGACACCATCGACGGCAGAGGCGGCAGCGACCAGATAGGCGGCGGTGCCGGCAAGGACTTGATCATCGGCGGAGACGGCGGCGACACGCTGCGCGGCGGCGGCGGCCGCGATAAGGAGCGCGGCGGCAGCGGCGACGATGCGCTGTACGGCGGCCGCGGCAACGACGTTCTGCGCGGCGGCAGCGGCAACGATGACCTGCACGGCGGCGGCGGCAAAGATGCTCTGCACGGCGGCGGCGGCAGCGACACCCTGCATGGCGGCGGCGGCAGCGATACCCTGCACGGCGGCGCGGGTGCGGATACGCTGGTGTTCTCGGGCGGCGCCGATCTGGTGGCCGACTTTGAAGCAGGCGACCTGATCGATCTCAGCGGCGTCTCCGGGATCACCGGCTTCGCCGACCTGCAGGCCAATCACCTCTCCGGCGGCGCTGAGGCGGTGATTTCGGATGGCCTCGGCAACACGATGACGCTGGCAGGTGTGGCTGAGGGTATGCTTGACGCCGGCGACTTCATCTTTTGACCGCCGCAAGGCTGAACCGGATACGCACAGTCCGGGCCATGCGCCCGGGCTGTTGCAGGCAAGCACGGGATCCCCGGCCGGGAGACGGCCGGGGATCCCGCCGTTTTGAAGGATTGCGCCGGCAGCGCCTTTAAGGCTTCGGCCGGGAATACTTGCGCACAGGCTTCCTGCTGCGCGGCCGGAGTTTTTTTCGGATGCGGCGGGCCAGCAGTGCCCCGAAGGCGCCGGCACGTTGTGAAAAGGGAATGTCCCTGACCAGCAGGACAGCCTTCATGTATTCCTCGACACCGCTCTGCAGGTAATAATTATACGACCGTGCCCTCCTCCCGGCGGGCCTGCTGACTGCCGCATCGGGATCGAACCATTGCAGAACCGTTTCATCGGTTATGTTGGCTTGCCGTGAACTGCCGCCGTGCATGCGGCGGAAGAACTGAGGCTCCCCCTCCGCGCAAACGATGGGCCCGATCAGTGCGCATTCGGCCAGGAAGAACAAGTCGGAGCTGACATAGCTGCCAACCAGCCGCGTTCTGGCCAGGGACGCTTTCCGGAACAGGCCGTAGACCTCAATCATCGCACCAATGGAATCCAGCGTCTGCACAAGGCGTGCCGAGGCGTTTTCAGCCGTGGCCACCACCGTCCTCTTCGGCCGGTCAAGGATATTCGAGTTCTCATCAATGAATTCGAACTTCGGATAGACCAGCATGGGCTCGGCATCGCGGCGTTCATACTCGCTGAGGCACAGGGATAGAAATTGCGGTCCCAGAACGTCGTCATGGGCAAACCACTGAAAAAATTCGCCGGAGGCGGCAAGGAAGGTGTAATTGTGGTTCTTTGCTGCCCCGATGTTCCTGGGATGGCGCACATATTTCACCCGGGGATCCGCCGCGGCAAATGACTTGCAGATATCCGGGGTCTCATCGGTCGAGGCATTGTCGGAAAGGATCAGCTCGAAGTCTTCGAAATCCTGGGCGAGGACGGATTCGATCGCCTCTGCCAGGTACCTTGCGCCATTGTAGACAGGCAGGCCGATACTGACTTTTGGAGCACCCGTTTCAGACATTGCCTAATTCTGCCAGTTGTACGCAAAGCCGCATTTTTCCGTCCGCCTTGAAGATGGGTGTGCTCCCTAGCCGTTGCGTTGCCCCGTCAGGGCGCTTGCAAAGCGGGGAGCTCAGGACCGGAACAGCCAGACCGGGGATCACGGGGAACGGCTCCCGGCACCGGCATCAAAGCCCCACAACTCATCGGCAGACAGGTTCTGCGCAGGCGCGGTTGTATAGCCGCCGCCGATGTTCTGGGTGCCGTCGCTCAGCCGGTGCCAGCCGTCCGGCGCGTTCACGTTCATGATGCGCGCTTCGCTGTCCACATTCCGGAACGTCAGATCCGACCAGGTGATGTTGTAGCCGTCCTTGATCAGGAAGGCCACGCCGATATCCTCGAAAGTGGTGTTGGTCACCGTGATGCCGTGCGGAATATAGCTGTCGGCGGTCGCGGCCGTGACCTTGCCGGTGTAATCCGTGAAGGTGGTCACGATCGCATTGCCCGACCCGGCGATATGGACACCGTCTAGCAGGATGTTGCTGTTCACATGCGTGCGGGTCAGGTCGCCGGCATCATGGATCGGGGACTTGATGTCCATCGCGCTGAAGTTGTTGTAGAACACCGTGTCCTTGACCACCGCGTTCTGAAAGCCGCCGGTGGTGTCGATCCCGTCCCGGGTGTTGTTCTCAAACAGGCTCTCGATCACCCGGGTGCCGGAAATGTCGCCATCGAGCGTCTTGATGCCGTCGCCGACCGAGCCCTCGAAACGGCTGCGGTAGATCAGCGCGTCCGCCACGTCGCCGCTCATCCGCAGCTGGGCCCGCGCGCCGGTGAAATGGGTGCCTTCGACAATCAGGTTGGCGCTGTCGTGGACATCCAGGAACTGTCCGATATTGCCCGAGAAGGTGCTGTTGATGACCGTGACGTTGTCGACACCGCTGATGCCGATCGCCCGGGCCCGGTGGAAATCGACGCCGCGCTCCGGTTTGAGACCCTCGAAATCGGTGTCGGGGGCGCCGCTGGCGGTGATCGTGATGTTGTTGAGGGTGCCGCCATTGCCCATCAGGATCGTGCTGCGGTCCGAGGCATCGGTATTCTGCAGGTCGAAGCCGCCGCCGTTCCGGGCCGCCAGGGTGACGCCGTCCGGCAGCTGGATCCCCGCTCCGGCATTCAGGATGTACATATGGTCGAGAACCAAATTCTCGCCCGGGCGGATTGTCTTCGCCGCAAACCGGGCGAATTCGTCCGTCACATCCCCGCCGGGCTGCCAGTTGAGGTCGCTGGAATGGAAATTGCGCGCCGTCGAGTGCGACCGCCCCGCCTCGGGCACAACACCGGCAATGACGGCCAGCACGGCACTCGAAGCGGCAAATGCCAGAAGCAGTGCATGCTGAAAACGAAAGGCCGTCATCGGGAGCTGCTTCCTACTGCCAAAGCTGCACACCCGCCCGCCGGTCAGCTGGAGTGGGCGCGGCCCGGCGCGCCGTTTCAGGATTCCGAGTGCGGCGCAAAGATGACTTTGATTGTTTTGACCAGAATGTGCAGGTCAATCCGCCACCCCATGTTGCGTATGTAATAGTCATCGAACTCCGATTTCTGGCGCACCATCTCAATGCTGTCCGTGTACCCTTGTATGACCTGCGCATAGCCGGTTATGCCCGGCTTCACCGCCCAACGCAGCGAATAGAACGGAATCTCGGCAAGATAGGTCTGCTTGAACGCGGCCAGTTCCGGACGCGGCCCGACCAGGCTCATGTCCCCGTTCAGGACATTGAGAAATTGCGGGGTTTCGTCAATTTTCGTGCGCCGCAGCCAATGCCCCAGCGGCGTGATGCGGTGCCGCTCCAGAGAATCGTCGGCCCCGCGCTGCTTGGAGCCCGCGGACGTCATCGACCGGAACTTGATCATGACGAAATCCTTGCCGTCCTTGCCGGTGCGCCGCTGCGTGAAGAAGAGGCTGCCCTTGTTCCAAACCGGATTCAGGACAAGCAGCACGCCGCAAATCACGAGCAGCAGAGGCAGCGCGAGCAGGCTGACGGCAATGTCGAATATCCGTTTTGATACAAGGAATGATCTGCCGCCCGCGTAAGAAGCCAAGCTTCGGGCCCGGTCTGGCGACGGCCCCTTCACGAGCTCTGGCGATGAGAGCCCCGATATCTCTTTCATGTCCCCCCCCCCAAAGCGAGGTCAATTAACCATCCCGCAGGAAATTCGCGGGAAACTCAAAAACACTGGCCCCTTTAAAACAGTGTAGGGCCAGTTACCCTTCCCGCAAGAAATTCGCAGGAAACTCAGATGTATTCGCCTTTAGACGCAGGTGGTGCGGGAAATTGGCAGCCTCATGACCCGAGCCGAGCCGAGCATGAGCAAGTCAATCTGATCCCTAATCCCCCAAGCCGAGCCTTATCGGCGCACTGTTAATTTTATCAAGCCGGCCGCGAGAAGGGAAGTCCGGAATGCAGGCCAGGCCGGAGCGCCCCGCCGCCGCCGCTTCAGAGCAGCCCTGTTCAAAGGCCTTCCGGCACCCCAAGGCAGGCGGATCTGCCGCAAGCGGCTTCAATCCAGCCGGAGACAGTTTGTTGCATGGAACTTTGGCTTATCGGGCACCGGGATATATATAAAGGCATATGCCGCAAGTTTTGAGGCCAGTTAACAAGTTGCGAGGCCAGTTAAAGTGAATAGTCTAGGATCGGGTCAGGCAAGAGCCCCCGAGTTTGAATCATTCGACCTTGTATATGAAAATCCGGCCGATAACGGCTTGAACCTGCGGGAAATCGCGGCCCTCATGTGGCGGGGCAAGCTCTCGATCCTGGGCTGCGGGCTGATCGGGATGCTGATCGGCATCGTCATCGTGGCCCGGCAGGAGCCGGTCTACACGGCCTCCACCAGTATCCTGTTCGAGCCCGAGCCGGTCCAGATCGTCGATCTTTCAAATGTCCTGAGCAAACCGGAAAGCGGAACCACGATCGGGAACCAGATTGAGATCCTGAATTCGACCACCTTGCTCGAACAGGTGGTCAAGCGCCTCGAGCTCGTCACGCTCGATACAGACGGCACGGTTGCGGCGCCCCCCGAGGAGACACCGCAAAGCGGCCTGTCCCTAGCCAAGGAGACCGTCAATGACGCGCTGGAGGCACTCGGGCTGGCCGCCCCCGCCCCGGCCGCCGAGGCGGTGCCGCCGACAGCGGAGGAGCAGTATGCCCAGGGCATGCGCAATGCAATCGGCCGCCTGCGCGCGAACATGGGCATTTACCAAGTCAATGGATCGGGGGTCATCGAGGTCAGCTACTCCTCCCTCAATCCGGCACAATCCGCCAGGATCGTGAACACGGTCGCAGATGAATATATCGCCTTCCTGAAGGCCTCGAAGAACCGGGATGTCGTCACGGTGATCGAATTGGTCGACGAACGCATCAAGGAACTGAAGAAAAACGTCGCCTCATCGGAGGAAGACCTGGAAACCGCGCGCTTGGAGCTGGCCAACAGGCAGGCCCAGAGCTCGCAGATGACAAGCGTCCAGCTTACTGCCCTGAACCAGGAGCTTGCCTCGATCCGCCTGCGCATCGCGGAATCCCGGGCCCGCCGGGACCGGGCGAGGATGGCTCTCGCCGCCGAGGAGAACCTCTGGACGGTCACCGAGTTCCGTGAATCCGCCCTGATCGCGGAGTTCCGCCGGCGCGAGATCAGCATCCGCGAGAACATGGCCGGCGACAATGCCATCGCGGGCGGCAGCGCAAAGCGGAACAACATGCGCAACTCGGCCCTGCTGGAGCAGCTTTACGAGAGCATCCGCGAAGAGGCCGGCTATATCGTCGCGGCTCTCGAGTTCGAGGTGGAATCGCTCGAACAGCGTGAAACCCAGCTCGAAGGAATGGTGCGCACACTCGAGGTGACGGCGATCGAGCAGACGGCGGACGAGCTTGCCATCGAACGGCTGGAGCGTGAGGTCCTGTCCAACCAGACGCTGCTGCAAACCTTTGTCACCCGGCAGAAGGAAATCACCGAACAGGCCAGCCTGCAATCGGCTGGCGCCCGCATCCTGTCGTCGGCCGACGCGCCCTCGAGCCCGGATTTCGAGGTAAGCGCCCGCACCTTGCTGGGCACGGTCGGCGGCGGCCTGTTGCTGGGTTTCCTTTGGCTTCTGATCCGCGAGCACACGAGCCAGGTCATCAGGGAGCCGCGCGATCTGGCCGACGTGTCGCAGCTTCCGGTGCTGAACTCGATCCCGATGACCGGCATGCGGCGCAACCTGCAGACGCTCGGCAAAAAGTTCATGTCGCGCCCGAAGAGCCTGCTGTCGGAAAGCATCCGCAATCTGCGGACAAGCATCCTCTACAGCGACCCGGCCCGCGAGCCCAAGGTGGTGATGTTCACGTCTTCGGTTCCCGGCGAGGGGAAAAGCTCGCTTTCCTTTCTGACCGGGCTCGCCAGCCAGGGCACCGGCCGCAGGACCATCCTGGTTTGCTGCGACTTCCGGGATGACCAGAATGCCATCGTCTACTCCAAGTTTCCGGGGGTCACCGAACAGGACCAGGGCCAATGGGGCGCCTCCTTTCTGCGGCGCAACCGCTTGCTCCGGGACAAGCGTCCCGGATTGGCCAGCTATCTGCGCAAGGAGTGCACACTCGCCGAAGCGCTCACCAGGGAGCCGGGCTCGGGCCTGGATATCCTCGCCCTCTCCCGGTCCGAAAAGCTCTGCGAAAGCCCGGCCGACATTCTGTCTTCCGAGCGGTTCACCGCTGTCATCGAGCAACTGCGCGAAGAGTACGATCTGGTGATCCTCGACACCCCGCCGACCCTGGCGGTGACGGACGCCCGGCTGCTGGCAAGATTGTCGGATACGGTCATCTACCTGGTGCGCTGGAACCACACCAGCAAGAACGCCGTGCGCGAAGGGCTGCGCGAGCTGCGCTCGATGAATGCGCATGTCTCGGGATGCGTCTTCACGCTGGTGTCGCAGTCGCAGGCCAGAAAGTACACCGACAACGAGTTCACCTACAAACGCCGCTACGGCAGCTATTTCAGCTAGGGTGCCCGTCATCAAACGAAGCGGCCCGATTGAGCGGGCAGGCGGCCAGCGGCGGTTCCAATGACACAGAAAATAACGCTCGTTACTGTGGTGTATCTGGAGGAGCTCAGGAACCTCAGGCTGCAGGCTCAGTCCGTGGCTGCGTTTTTTGAGCCCGGCGACATTTCTGCAATCCATATCATCGTCAATGACCGGCAGCAGCAGGAATGCAAGCGGCTGGTCCGCGAAATGGTGCCCCTGTACGGGGAGCTTGCGGACCGCGTCCGGATTGTCGAACCGGAGGAAATCATCTCGAAGCGGGCCGGCGGTTTTGCCGGCGCCGTGAAGCGTGCGGTGATCCACAACCGGGACAGGATTCCATTCCGGGTCAAATCCGGGTGGCGGGGCAATAACGGGTGGCTCATGCAGCAGGCTTTCAAGCTCTGCGCCGCCAGGCTGGTGCCGGACGGTTTTGTCCTGATACTCGATGCCAAGAATTTTTTTGTCAGCAAGGTGAGCCGGTCCGATTTCATCTCCGAAGAGGGCAAGGCTCTCAGCTTCCTCGAAATGCCCGGCAAGGCGCACCGGAAGTGGCTGAAGAATTCCTTCCGCACCTTTGGAATTCCCGCGCCGTCCGATGCGGCGCCCATTCCCCCCAGCACAACGCCCTATTGCGTCCGGGCGGATGTTCTGAGGGGCTGCCTGGCCGGGGTCGAGGAAAAGCTGGGACCCGTTCAGCTGTATTTCGGGCATAAGCCGCTGGTCAAAGGGGCCGGATGGAAAGCGTCGGAATTCATGCTGATTTACGCCTATGTCACTCAGCGCCATGGCGCTTGGCCGAACCTGTTCGACGAGGGGCTGCAACCCGTGGCCGGGATCAGCCGGAAGATGGATGACGAAACGGTCGACAGCATGATCACGCTGGTCGAGAACAGATCCCGGAACGTCTTCTCGGTTCACAGCACGCGGGTGCACAACCTTCGGCCGGATTACCGGACGCGGATCCGGAAAATACTGGAGGACCGCGGGCTTGCCGCAACCGGGTCGTTCCTTTTCCGCCAGGAGCCTTGATACTTGCCCGAACAGAAACAGTCTTAGTAGGGTATTTGCCAGTACGGTTGTGTTGCGGGGCGAAAAGGCTGTTTGGATTGTGCAGCCCCGGCTGTCCTTGTGTGCCGTTAGGAGGAAAAGAGTTCTTGGTGAGTTTCCGCGTCCAAATGTTCGGGCAGTTTTCCTATCATCTGCTTATCGCCCCTCACCGTGAGCTGACATCCAGCCCTGCCGGTGGGGGTTCGGTATGAAAGGCCTGGGAACCGTCTTTTCCCTTCTGGCGCCCGCAGAGCGCTTGTCGGCTTTAAGGCTGCTGCCGCTCATCTGCCTGCGCGGTTTCGCGGAAGTGCTGAGCGTCGGCCTCATTTTTCCCTTCCTCAGGATCATCGGCAATCCGGAGCTGATTGAAGAGAACAAGTATCTGTCGTGGTCTTATTCGGCCGGCGGGTTCGAGAGCGCGGACAGTTTCGCCATCGCCATCGGCGCCGTGTTCGTGCTGGTGCTCCTGCTGAGCGCCGTCATGAAGATACTGACGCTCTACCTGGTGAACCGCTGGCTGGAGATGCGCAAGCACAGCCTGTCGGCGCGGCTCCTGGAGACCTATCTGCGGCAGCCGTATGAATTCATGCTGCAGCGCCACAGCAGCGAGCTGGTGTCGAACATGCTTGCCGAGACCGGGCGCGTGGTGGGCGACGTGTTCCGGTCCCTGTTCAATATCGCGCAGTCGCTGGTGTCGATCATATTAATGCTGGCCCTCCTGTTCTACGTCGACCCGGCGATCACGCTGCTGTCGCTGGGCATATTCGGCGCCCTCTACTCCATTCTCTTCATGACGGTCCGGCGGCTGACCAACCAGTTCGGCCAGGTCATGTATGATGAAAACCGGGCGCGCTACCGCGTGGCCTGGGAAGCGCTGCGGGGCAGCAAGCTGGCGAAACTGTTCAACCGGGAGAGATCGCTCATCAGCAGCTATCATCCGCATTCCGTCAAGTTCGCGGTGTTCAGCGCCGCATCGAACACGGTCCGCCAGGTGCCGCAGTTCGTCATCGAGCTGTTTGCGATCGGGGGGATTGTCATTCTTACCCTCGCCCTGATGCAGCGCAGCGGCGGGATCGGCAGCGCAGGCATGGCGTCCGTGCTGCCGGTGATCGGCGTCTTTGCCCTTGCCGTCTACCGCATGATGCCTGCCTTCCAGAAGGGCTACACAGCGGTCGTTGCCATCCGCCTAAGCGCCGCTGCCGCCGAGGCGATTCATCAAGATCTGGCCGGCAGCTCCGATCTCCCGGAGCTGCCCGGGTCCGCGATCGACCCGATGCCGTTTGCAAAATCGATCGAACTGCGCAACGTGTCCTACACCTATCCCGGCGCCGCTGAACCCAGCCTGAAGAACATCAGCCTGACCATACCTGCCGCAACGTCTTTCGGCATCGTCGGGCAGACCGGTGCCGGAAAAACGACCTTGCTGGACCTCCTTCTCGGCCTGATCGAGCCCACTGAAGGCGAAATGCTGATCGACGGGCAGAAACTGGATCACGACCAGATCCGCGCCTGGCGGGCCAATGTCGGCTATGTGCCGCAAGAGGTCTTCCTCTACGACACCGGGGTGGCACAGAACATCGCCTTCGGCCTCCCCAAGGCCGAGGTCGATCTCGGCCGCGTGCGCAAGGCGGCGCGGATGGCCCAGATCGACACCTTCATCAAGGAGGAGCTTCCCGAAGGCTACGACACCTTCGTCGGCGAAAGCGGCGTGCGGCTCTCCGGCGGGCAGCGCCAGCGGATCTCCATTGCCCGGGCCCTGTATACCCAGCCGAAGGTCATTGCCTTCGACGAGGCGACAAGCGCGCTGGACAACAGCACCGAGACATTGGTGATGGAGCAGATCAGCGAGCTGGCCGGAGAGCGGACGCTGATCATGGTGACACACCGGCTGGCGACCGTGCAGAGCTGCGACACGGTAATCACCCTGGAAGCCGGCCGGATCAGCGGGACCGGCTCCTACGCGGATCTGACAGATCAGGAAGGCGCCGCCGGGCCCCGCCGGGCCAATGGCCAGGCGGGGCCCGGGCTGGACGCAGGACCGGCCGCACCGGCCCCGCTCCAGGGTTAGGGGAGGCGGCCGATGCAGCATCCCCTGACCGTGGCACGCATCAGGAATTCACTCGAATACCGCATCTCCGCGCAGTCCTTTCAGCTGTTCGAAAGCAGCAAGCGGGTCCTCCACGGCCTGACCAGGGCCCGGCCCAGGGCCACGCTGTTCATCTTCGGCTGCCAGCGCAGCGGCACCACGCATCTTGAGCGCCTGTTCCGCGCCGACCCCCGATCGGTCGTGTTCGGCGAATTCAGCGATCTGTCGATTGACCGGGGCAAGACGGTCTGGCCGCCGCCGCCGGAGCTGCGCGCCCGGCTCGAGGCCGCCCGCGGCCGGTTCGCTGTCGCCCGCTCGCTTCTGGCGTCGCACCGGGCGGCAGAGATCCTCGATGCCGTCGAAGGCGCCCGGGCGGTCTGGATGTTCCGGCAGGCGGATGAGGTCGTTGCGTCGATGATGCGCAAGTGGGGCGGGGATTTCGAGGCGGTGTCCCGGCGCGTCGAGACCGATGCGGGCAATCACTGGGACCTCGAAGACCTGTGGCAGGACATCCATGCCTCGGCCGGTGAGATCAGCGGCGCGGAGCCAGGAAGCGATGCCCGCCAGCGGGATATCTACGCGCTCTACTGGCTGCGGCGGAACGAGGAGTATTTCAACCTCGGCCTCAGCGGGGACAGCCGGATCCGGCCGCTGGACTACCGCTCCCTGCTGGCCAGGCCGGACGCATGCATGGGAGCGCTGACGCAGTCGGTCGGGCTCGCGCGGCCTTGGATGGCGTTCCCGCTCACAACCCGCCGGCTCAGCCCCCGGGTCCGTCAGCCGTCGTTCCTGACGCCGCGGATCCAGCTGTTGTGCGATGCGCTCTACGGCCGTCTCTGCAGCGCCGAGAAAGAGGGGGGCCGATGAGCCTGGCAATCGCGACCCAGAATCCGGATGCCGTTGCCGAGACCTATGTCCGGCAGCACATGCGGCTGGTCCGGCCGGGCCAGACCGTCGGCATCGGCCTGGCGTGCGCGCAGCCGCCGGCGGCCGCTATTCCCTTCCATTGCGTGCGCCTCCAAGGGCAGCCGAAGCGCAACCGGCTCGGGACGGTGGCCAGGTTCCTGCGGACGGGCTACCGCGCTTCGCTGTCGCGGCGGGAGGAGGCCGGGCTCGGGGCGTTCCTGCAGGCCCATGGCACCACGGCGGTTCTTGCGGAATTCGGCACCACCGGCTGTGCGCTGCGTGTATTCTGCCGCCAGGCCGGGCTTCCGCTGTTCGTCAATTTCCACGGTCATGATGCAACGGTCCTCGGGCGGCGGCGGGACATGCGGTTTGCCTACCGGATGCTGGCGCAGAGCGCCCAGGGCTTCTTTTGCGGGTCGCGCCATTTCGCGGGTGTCCTCGAAGGCATCGGCATTCCGGGCCGCAAGATCACGGTGATCCCGTGCGGCATCGAGGTCGGCGAGTTTTCGGCGGACAGCCGCAAGGACCCCGGCCTGGTCATTGCGGTGGGGCGGCTCACCCGGAAAAAGCGGCCCGACCTGGCAATCCGCGCATTTGCCAGGGCGCGCCGGGAGCATCCGTCGCTGCGGCTCGAGATCATCGGGGACGGCCCCGAGAAGGAGGCCTGCCGCGCCGTGATCGGCGAACTGGGGCTCGAGGCCGCGGTAACGATGCTGGGCGCATGCTCGCATGACGAGGTGAAGGCGCGCCTGGCCGGGGCAGCGGTCTTCATCCAGCATTCGGTTACCGCGGACAACGGCGATCAGGAAAGCCAGGGGATTTCCCTGCTGGAAGCGATGGCGTCGGGCGCTGCGGTGGCGGTCACCGATCACAACGGCTTTTCCGAGACCGTCAAGCAGGGGGAGACGGGGTTTCTTTCACCGGAGAGAGATGTCGAGGCGATGGCCGCCAGCATTCTGCGGCTGGCCCGGGAGCCGGCGCTGGCACGCAAGCTGGGGCAGGCCGGGCGGGCCCGGGTCGAGGAATATTTCGACGCGCACCGGCTGGCACGGCAGCTCCGCCATGCGATCTTCGGCGATGAAGCCCCCGCCGCGTGCCCGCAGCCCGGGCAACTGGAGGCCGGGACATGATCCGGGTCGCCTTTGGTTCGGTGCCGAAAGACGGCGGCACCTTCACTTTATACCGCAACCTGCGGCCCGAGCTTCTGCGCCATGGCATCGACCTGCGCTGCGTGTCGGCCGGCCGCGATCAGGCTGAGATCACCGAGCCGCCGTTCATCGACGACGGCTGCGTGCAGCTCGCGGCGGGCACGCGCAACCTCAAGCAGCAGGCAATGGCTTTCGCCGAATGGTGCGAAGACAGCGCTGTCGACATCGTGATCGGGGTCAATTCCCCTGCGATCCTCAGCGCCCTGCCGCATCTGCCGGAAAAGATCAGGGTGCTGTCGCGCTGCGCCAACGGCTTTGACGAGGGGTACCGGATGGCGCTGATGGGGCGGGAGCGCATCGCCCGCTTCATCGCCCTGGTGCCCCGGCTGCGGGACGCGCTCACCGGCCGCTACGGCATCGACCCCGGCCGGGTCGACCTGATCCCGAACGGAACATCGGCCGCGCGGTTTGCAGCCGCCGCCGCACGTGCCCGCGGCACCGGCGGGACGCTATCGCTCGGATTTCTCGGGCGGCTGGAGCACCGGCAGAAGGGCGTCATGCACCTGCCGCCGATTCTGGACCGGCTCGACGCGCTCGGCGTCCGCTACCGTCTCGACATCGCAGGAAAAGGGAAGCACGAGCCGGACCTGCGCGCGGCCCTGGGCAGCCGGACCGCCGATGGCCGGGTGCGCTTTGCCGGCGCATTGCTGCCCGGCGGCATTCCGGAATTTCTCGCCCGCACGGACCTGTTCCTGTTTCCGTCGCATTTCGAAGGCTGCCCCAACGCGCTGCTGGAGGCGATGATGGCCGGCGCGGTGCCGGTCAGCTGGCGGCTGCACGGGATCACCGACTACCTGCTGGAGGACGGGCGGACAGGCCTGCTGTGCAACACCGGCGACACCGAGGCGGCGGCCTCCGCAATCGCGGCGCTTGCCGGCGACCGCGCCCGGTTGGCCGGGATGAGCCGGGCAGGGGCCGCGGCGGCGCGGAAGAGATTCTCGCACACCGCATGCGCGGCAGCGTACAAGGCGCTGATCGAGAAGGTCCTTGCCGAGGCGCCGCCCGCCTGGACTCCCGTCCCCTGGCACCGGTTCGAGCCCGACCCGATGTTCCGCCAGCGCTGGGTGGCGCAGCTGCTGCCGGAGCGGCCCTACAAGGCCCTGCGCAGCATGGCGGCCAGGCTGCAGGGCCGGGGCAGGGCGGCTGCGGCGCCGGCTGCCGGGGCCGCCAAGACTGCCGCCCGGGCGCAGGCCACGATGCGGGTTCACCAGATCATCAACAGCATTGACCTGAAACGCGGCGGCGCCGAGCGCATGGCCCGGCTGCTCCACGGCGAGCTCCGCAAGGCGGGTGCCGATGCCCGGCTGGTGGCGCTCGAGGCCTGCGAGATCGGCGGCCTCGACTGCGCCGTCTCGCTGGGGCTGGCAAGCCCCTACGATCCGCGGGCGCTGCTGCGCCTGGGCGCCTATGCGCGCGGGATCGCGCCCGGGGACATCGTGCATGTGCATCTCTTTCCCGCCAGCGCCCATGCCGCCATGCTGGCGCAGGCGGGCCGCCTGCGCGGGCGGCTGGTCTTCACCGAGCACAGCACCTCCAACCGCCGCCGCGGCCACGCCCTGGGCGGCCTGATCGACGACCGGGTCTACCGCGCCTTCGAGAAGGTCATCGCGGTCAGCGGCAGCGTCGAGGCAGAACTGCTCGCCGCCCGCCCATGGCTGGCTGGGCGCACCACCGTGATCGAGAACGGCTGCCCGCTGGCTTTCGGTCGGCTGCCGCAGCGGCCCGCCGGGCCGAGGCCGCTGCGGATCGTGTCCGCCGGGCGGCTGACCCCGGCGAAGAACTATGCCACCGCCCTGCGCGCGGTGGCGCGCCTTGGCCCGGCTGCCTGGCGCTATTCCATTGCCGGCGAAGGGGCCGAGCGCGCGGCCCTGGAGCGCCAGATTGCCGAGCTGGGGATCGAAGACCGCGTGGATCTGATGGGCCATGTGGACGATGTGCCGGCCCTGCTTGAGGCGGCGGACATTTTCCTGATCCCGTCGGCGTGGGAGGGTTTCGGGCTTGCCGCCGTCGAAGCGATGAACGCCGGGCTGCCCGTCGTCGCCTCGGATGTGCCGGGCCTGCGCGAGACCGTCGGCCGCGACGGCGCGGCAGCGCTGCTGGTGCCGCCTTCGGATGCCGCAGGCATCGCGGCGGCGCTGCAGCGGCTGGCGGATGATCCCGCGATGCGGCGCAGGATGGGCGCGGCGGGTTTCGAGGCGGCGAAAAAATACGATATCGCCCGTTTCGCCGCGGCGCACAGAACGCTCTACCAGAGCCTGGAAGCGAGGCCGGTCCATGTGGCGTAAGGAACTGACACCGGGCATCAAGCTCTTTGCCGTGTTTGTCTTCGTGCTCGTCGCGGTGCCGAAGGCAAATCTGAAGATCGGCCCGCTGCCGGTCTACCTGACCGATGTCCTTATTTTTCTCCTGCTCTGCTCGGTGCAGAAACTTCCCCCGCTGCCGCGGCGGCGGCGGCTGTATTCAGGCACTGTCAGCACACTCCTCATAATCGCCCTCGCCAGCGAGGTCGCGGGCATGATCCGCTTTGGCACCTTGCTGGATTCTGCCTACATGATGGGGCGCACGGCGCTTGCGTTCAGCGTGTTCTTCCTGGCCGCGGCATACGTGCGGACCCGCGGGGACATCGAGCTGCTGCTCAAGGCCATAGCCGCGGGGGTGATCGTGACCGCATCGCTGATGATCCTCTCCTCCCTGCCCGCGACCCGGGGAATGGTCAGCGATCTGGTCTTTTCACACAGGTTCCTGGAACCGGCGTCCGACCGGCTCCAGCTGAGGCTTGACGGCGCGCCTGAGCGCGGGATCCGGGGGCGGACGCTGGTCGGCGTGTCGATCCTGGGGGCAACCTTCATCAATATCTGCTGGCCCTTCGCGGCCCTGCTGCTGCGCTGGCCCTGGATGATCGGAAAATGGCGCAGGATTGCGTTCGCGGCCTGCCTGCTGGCGCCGATGGGCGTTCTGATGAGCTATTCGCGCGGCCCGCTCATGGCCAGCGCCCTGGTCGTCATCGCCGTCTTTTTCCTGGGTCTCCGGCAGATGAAGCGCGGGATCCTTTTGCCGGTTGCCATCGGCGCAAGCATCGTCTTCTTCATCGGCATAGGCTCACAGGTTTTCTATTTCGAGCGTCTTGAACGCAGCTTCGGCACCATGCTCGAGAGCCCTTACGAGAACACCCGGGAAAGCGAAAGGTCGCTGGCCTATTCCGAACCCTTCACCCATGCCGTGCAGAACCCGGGCTTTCTGCTGGCCGGCGAGGGCGTGGCCGTCCGGTATACGGCATCGGGCATCCGGGCCGAACAGCACGGCCAGGCCACCCATGCTGTTTTCGCGATGGCCTACTATTCCTACGGCCTGATCGCGGCACTGCTCTACATAAGCCTGATTGCCCGCGCCCTGTTCCATGTTGGAACCATTGCGCTGCAGCGGCGCAGGACGCTGGACAAGCTCCTTGCGCAGCCGCTGTTCCTGTCCCTCGTCGCGATCGTGCCCTGGGCCATGTTCGGCCACGCCGCCGTCTCGACCCCGCGCGGGGCCATGCTCCTGTTCCTGATCATTGGCCTCGTTTCCGCAACATCCCTTTTCCGCGTCCCGGCCCGCCGGCGCCCCAGCAGAAGACAAACCCATGGCCACCGTCGTCATCCTGCTTTCGGATAAGCGTTCCGGATCCACCATGTTCCAGAACGAGATCTGCCGCCATCCGGCGGTGGAAACCGCCGCCTATTCGCCGCACCGCTATCTGGAGACCCACTGGTGGCTGATGTCTGCCGTGCTGCTGGATTTGCCGGGGCCGCTGTTTGCGGTCCGGAAACGCTATGACGGCTACGGCAGCCGCAACAATGCGCGCGCGCTGATGGTCGATCTGCTGGCGCGCTGCGCTCCGGGATTCGTTCCGCCCGCGGAAGACCGCGCGCTTGTCTTCGAAGGCTGGGAAGCGCTCTGCCAAAGCAGCCCGGCCCCTGTCTTCTTCGAGAAATCCCCCCAGATTCTTGCCCAATGGGCGGCGCTCACCCTGATGCTGGAGTGGATCGAACAAACCGATTTCACCGTGAAGATCGTCGGGCTGGTGCGGAACCCGCATGGGGTGATGTATTCGGCGGCCAGGCTATTCGGGACGGATCCGGAAACCCGGCAGCTGGCCTGGCTCAATGGCTGCCGCAACCTGCTGGCAATCGAGCAGATGCTGCCGGAAGGCAGCTATATGCGCGTGCGCTACGAGGATCTGACAGCGTCTCCGGAAGCCGGGTTCGGCGGTGTTGCCCGGTTCATCGGGATCGCGCCGGACGGCACGATGGGCTCGGGCACCCGCGCGGGGCCGGAGCAGAAGTGGAAAAACGATGCCGGCTACCTGCTGGAGCTGCATCCGGCGGTCCGGCAGATGGCGCAGCATTTCGGCTATAGCGGCGCTGACCTGGACAACCCCAAGGACCCCGCACAGGGCGCGCCGCAAGCATACCGGCGCAGAACATTCCGCTTCGGGGTCAATCGGCTCCGGGACAGGCTCGTGCAGCCCGCCTTGATCCAGATACGCAACGCCGTCAGGCGGGGCCGGGCCGGGGGCGGCTCTCTGAACAAAAACAGCGAGGATACGAAATGAGCATTAGCAAGCAGATACTGGTAACGGGCGGTGCCGGGTTCATCGGGTCCCATCTCATCGACCGGCTGATCGCAACCGGTGCAGATGTGCTGTGCCTCGACAATTTCTATACCGGCACCAAACCCAATATCTATCATCTGATGGACAACGTGCATTTCGAGCTGATCCGCCACGATGTCACCTTTCCGCTCTATGTGGAAGTGGACTCGATCTTCAATCTCGCCTGCCCGGCCTCGCCGATCCACTACCAGCGCGATCCGGTGCAGACCACGAAAACCAGCGTGCATGGCGCCATCAACATGCTCGGGCTGGCAAAGCGCCTGAAGTGCCGCATTTTCCAGGCCTCGACCAGCGAGGTCTACGGCGATCCCAAGATCAACCCCCAGACCGAAGACTACTGGGGCAATGTCAACCCGATTGGCCCGAGATCGTGCTATGACGAGGGCAAGCGCTGCGCCGAGACGCTGTTTTTCGATTATCACCGCCAGGCGGGGCTGGATATCAAAGTGGCGCGCATCTTTAACACCTACGGGCCGCGGATGCATCCCAATGACGGCCGGGTGGTGTCCAACTTCATCGTGCAGGCCCTCAAGGGCGAGCCGATCACCGTGTTCGGGGACGGCTCGCAGACCCGGTCTTTCTGCTATGTCAGCGATCTGGTGGAAGCAATCCTCCGTTTCATGGACACCCCGAAGGAGTGCCCGGGGCCGATGAACCTGGGCAATCCCGTCGAGATCACCATCAGCGAGCTGGCCGAACGGATTGTCGAGATGACAGGGGCCCGGTCGCAGATCGTGCGCCGCCCGCTGCCCCAGGACGATCCGGTGCAGCGCCGCCCGGATATTTCACAGGCCAAGGCCGAACTGGACTGGCAGCCGGCCGTTCCGCTCGAAGAAGGCCTGAGCAAGACAATCGCCTATTTCGACGAGCTTCTGTCCGGCACGCCTGCTGCAAAGTTTTCGGACTGACCCATGAACATGCATGACCCAATGACCCCGACGCTGGGCGTTGTCGCCATCGCCTACAACGAAGAAGAGGATCTGCCCGGCTTCATCCGGAATCTGATCGGCTGGGTGGACGAGATCGTCATTGTCGACGACGGCTCGACCGATGGCACCGAAAAGATCTGCGCGGATGCCGGAGCCAAGGTCCGCTTCCTGAGCTCGCCCCGCAAGGAGGGCGAATATTACAGCGATCAGCGCAACAAGGGGATCGCAGCCGCAACCAGCGACTGGCTGCTGCACATGGATATCGACGAGCGCGTGTCGCGCGAGCTGGCCGCCGAGATTCGCACGGCCATCCGCGACCCCGGGAAGGACGGCTACCGGTTCCGCAGGCTCAACTGCTTCATGCACCGCCCGATGCGCGGGGGCGGCTGGCAGGACTGGAATCTGATCCATCTGGCCCGGCGGGAACTGTTCCGGTTTGGCGGGATGTTTCACGAAAGCTGCCATCTGGACGCACCGGATCACCGGGTCGCCCAGCTCCAGGGCAAGATGATCCACTTCAACGAGCACAATTTCGAGAAACGCCTGAAGAAAAGCTCAGTCTATCTTGAAGAAGTGGTCAAGCATGTCGAGGAAACCAACGGGCAGGTCCGCGGCTGGCAGATATTCTGGGCACCGCTCAAGGAATTCCTGAAAAAGTACTTCTACAAGCTGGGCATCCGCGACGGCACCCCCGGAATCATCTCGGCTCTGCATTCGGCGACGGCCGTGTTCCGGGCCTATGCGCTGGTCTGGGACCGGCAGAACCGCGTGCCGCGCGCCGATCTGGAGCGTCAGGTTGCCTGGACGGCCGAGGATCGCGATGGCTGACGGGGATCCCACAGTCTCGGTTGTCATCCCCACCCACAACCGGGAGCATCTGATCTGTGACGCGCTGGACAGCGTTCAAGCGCAGAGCTTCCGCGATCTCGAGATCATCGTGGTGGATGACGGCTCCACCGACGGCACCCGGCAGCGCGTGGCGCAATGGTCGGAAGCGTCGGAGCTTGCCGTCCGCTACGCCGGGCAGCCGCAATCGGGAGGAAATGCCGCGCGGAACAAAGGCATCGGCAAGGCGCGGGGCCGCTACGTCGCCTTTCTGGACAGCGACGATCTCTGGCATCCGGACAAGCTCCGCAAGCAGGTGGAGCTGCTCGAGGCACGGCCCGGCTACGGCGCCGCATATACCGGCCTGCGGGAAACCGATGCCGAGAGCGGCGCGGTGATCTCGGAACCGCGGCACGCCTATCCCGAAGGCGACCTGCTGAACGATCTGCTGGTCAGCGATGTGACTGCGCCGACCTCGGCCTGGATTGCGCGGCGCGCCCTGTTTCAGAAGGCCGGCGGCTTCGATCAGGGCCTCATGGCGCGGCAGGACTGGGACATGTGGATCCGTCTCGCGCAATGCGCAAAGATCGGATGCGTGCCGGAAGCGCTGGTCGATCTCCGCCACCATAGCGGCCCGCGGACCGTGTCCGACCCCGCCCGCGAACTTGCTGCCTACCGCCGCATTCTCGAGAAATACGCACCGCTCAGGCGGCAGCGGGGACTGCGCGTCCGCCTGGCCGCGCTGTCCAGCTACCACCGCCGGGCAGGGCGGGTTCATCTGCACTACCTGAACCGGCGCGGCCGCGCCATCGGCCACTATCTGATGGCGCTCGCGCTCTGGCCGCTGGCCGCCGACACCTGGGCCGCCCTCTTGGGCGCGTTCCTTCCGGCCACTCTGCGCAGGCAGCTGCGCACCCGCTGGAACGCCATCTTCGGGGGGACTGCTCTTGCAATTCGAAGCCACTAGGCCCGCGGCCGGAGCGGCGGCATCCGCCTCTGCTCCCAATGTCGCCTATTTCGCCAACCAGTTCGCCGACAGGGCGGGGCACGGCCTGGCGCGCTATGCGCGCGAGCTGTTTACTGCGCTGCGCGGCTTGAACGGCCCCAATATCATTCCCGTTGCCGGGTGGAGTTCGCTGCCCCCTGACGCGTTCGCGCAGCGTGCGGCAGAGACCGGGCTGCGCCTGACCGGGCTGGGGCGCCGCGGAACGTCGCTGCTGTGGACCTTTCTCGACTGGCCGCCGATCGAGACACGCCTCGAACTGCCGGTGGACGTGGTCCACGCGGTCTCGCTGGGCTACCCGGTCGCTACCCGCAAGCCCTTGGCCGTCACCATTCACGATCTGGGCCCGCTCACCCATCCCGAATACTTCCGCAATACACGGCCCTGGGTCATGCAGCGCAGTCTCGACCAGGCGGTCCGCAAGGCCGATGTCATCGTCTGCGTGTCCCAGACCACCGCCGATGAGGTCCGCAGCTACGTCGGCCCGGCAATCGAGGGACGGCTGCGCGTCGTGCCGGAGGGCGTGTCGGAGGCGTTTTTTGAGCCTGCAGACATGTCGCTTCTGCAGGCGCTGCCCGGCGTGCCCGGCGGCGTGCCGATCATCCTGTCCGCCGGCCACATCAGCCCGCGCAAGAACATCCAGGGGCTGCTCAGGGCCTTCGCGCTGGCAAAAGGGGAGATCCCGCATCATCTGGTGCTCGTCGGCGGACTCGGCTGGGACCATGAAGAGCTGCAGCAGGAACTGGTATCCCCCGGCCTGAAGGAACGTGTCCACCTGGCCGGTTTTGTGTCCGACGCGGAGCTGCGGGCGCTTTACCAGGCCGCCGATCTCTATGTGCACCCCTCGCTCTACGAGGGCTTCGGCCTTCCGGTCCTGGAGGCAATGGCCAGCGGAACGCCGGTGCTGGCGTCAAACCGCAGCTCGCTGCCGGAGGTTGCCGGCAGCGCCGGGCGGCTCACGGACACCACGGTTCCTGAGGTCTTTGCCGCCGACCTCGCCGGCATCTGCCTGTCCCGCCCGGCCCGCGATCAGATGGCGGCTGCGGGGCTGGCCCATGCAAGGCGCTACCGCTGGGCCGATTGCGCAAGGGCCATGGAACAGATCTATGCAGAGCTGGCCCCGTGAAGCGCTGCAGCGGAAAAGGGGCCAGGCTATGAAGGCCGGTGTTCAGTTCCAGCCCTGCCAGCCGGGGCTTGCCGGCGTCTCCGGGCCCGCGAACCCCAGAACACTCCGGCAGCGGCAGAAGCCCTTTCCCCGCCGCCGCGCAGCGCGCCGGAGCCAGGCGGCATGAAACTCCTGATCTCTGCAAATACGTCGTTCAATCTGGTCAATTTCCGGGCCGGGCTGATCCGCGCGCTGCAGCAGGAGGGGCATGAGATCGTCCTGCTTGCCCCGTTCGACGAATACACCGCCGAACTTGAAGCAACCGGCTGCCAGGTCGTCGGCTTCCGGATGGACCAGCGCGGGGTCTCACCGCCGCGGGAAGCCGCCACGCTTGTTGCAGCCTACCGCCATCTGCGCCGGATCCGGCCGGATGCGGTTCTCAGCTACACCATCAAAAACAACCTCTACCTGGGGCTTGCGGCGCGGCATCTGGGCATTCCGCTCATTCCCAATATCACCGGGCTCGGGTCGGTGTTTTCGAAACAATCCCTGCTGAACGCCGGCATCCGGAAACTCTACGCGGCCGCCTTCCGGACCGCGCCCGTGGTCTTTTTCCAGAACCGGGAGGACCGCGACCAGTTCCTGGCCGCCGGGATCGTGCCGCCCGGCCGTGCGGCCTTGCTGCCGGGATCCGGCGTCGACCTGGCCCGCTTTGCGGTTCTGCCCATGCCTGCGCCATCCGGCCCGCCAGCCTTCCTGCTGGCGGCGCGGCTGCTCTGGGAAAAGGGCATCGGAGAGTTCGTCGAGGCCGCCCGCGCCGTCCGCACAACCTTCCCGGACGCGACGTTCCGGATTATCGGCAGGCCAGAGGCCCCGGGCGCCGCGGCCGTTCCGGCGGCAACGGTTTCAGATTGGGCCAAGGAAGGAATTATCGACTACCCCGGGCCGGTGCGGGATGTCATTCCGTACATCCGGTCTGCCGATTGCGTCGTCCTGCCCAGCTACTACCGCGAAGGGACGCCCCGGATTCTGCTGGAGAGCGCGGCCTGCGGCCGACCGGTCATCACCACCGACATGCCGGGCTGCCGGGACGTGGTGGCAGACGGAACAAGCGGCTTTCTCGTGCGACCCCGGGATGCCGGAAGCCTCTCCGAGGCGATGCTGGAGATTGCCCGCATGTCCTTGCCCGCGCGCCAGGGCATGGGCGCCGCCGGGCGCGCCTTGATAGAGGCGCAATACGACGAGAGGTTCGTTATTCAATCCTACACGGCCGCCTTGGACCGGCTGGCGGCAGGCCGCAGCCGGCAGGCCGCCGGGCCTGCAGGGCAGCGGGGCGCTTAAGCGCCCCGCTGGTTTTGAAAATCCGGGCCGGCGGTTTAAGGCCGCCAGCCCGGCTCCTGCACCGGATCAGAACAGGTCGCCGGCCTGATTGGACACCAGGTCCGGGTCCGTGATCAGAACGTCGGAGATGGTGCCGTCGAAGACGTCCCGGAACCCCGCCTGGCCGGGCTGGCTGGCCCAGCCGTTGGCGCCGACCTGCAGGTGCTCATTGCTGGCAGACCAGTCCATGTCCATGGCAGCTTCCCCGACAAGCTGGTCGTTGACCCACACATCGACCAGCCCGTCCCCGAAGCCGGCTTCGACATCATAGTCCTGGCCGGCCTGGATGTTATCCACCACGAAGACCATCTCATCGTCGGCCTGCTGGAACCGGATCTTGAGCTTTCCGTTCTCGACGTAGCTGGTGAAGTGGCCGCTGTCCGCGTCCGACCCGGCGGCATCTCTCGAGACAAGCCCCTGGCGGCCGCTGACGCTGTCCGCGTTGAAGGTGAACGAGATGTTGGCGCTGTCCGTCTTCAGGCTGTCCGTTGGCGCCACCTCGACCACCGAGCCTTTCCGGCCATCGAATTCGGTAACCCCGGCCAGCTCGAACAGCACGCTGCCCTCGCCGGAATCCTCAGGCTCCGGCGCCGGCTCAGGCGCTGGTTCCGGGGCCGGCTCGGGCGCCGGCTCGGTCTGGCTCTCTTCGGAGGGTGTGGTTGCGTAACCCTCGGTAATTGTGAATTCCGAGATTGTGCCGTCGAAGGCATTGCTGAAGCCGGCCTCACCGGAGCCGCTGGCCCAGCCGTTGGCGCCGATCTGCATGAATTCGCCGTTGCCTGCCCAGGTCATGTCCGACGCAGCTTCGCCGACAAGCGCGCCATCGATCCAGAGCGCAACCTTGCCGCCGCCGAACGCCGCGGTGACCTCGTAGCTGGTATTTGCGGCGATATCGCTGACAACAAATGTCTGGTCGCCAGAATCCGCCTGGAACCGGACTTTCAGCCTGCTGCCGTCGAGATAGGCCGTGAAATGCCCATCGTTGGCCTCATAGCCGGAGGCATCCTTGGACACGAGCCCCTGGGTCCCCTTCAGGTCATCCGCGTTGAAGGTGAACGAAATGGTGGCGGCATCCGCCTTCAGGCTGTCCGTTGGCGCAACCTCGATCACAGAGGCGTTGCTGCCGCTGAATTCCGTGTCTCCCTGGATTTGGAACAGGACGTTCCCGGTCCCGCCAGAGCCCGTATCAGGAGCGGGTTCCGGCTCAGGCGCCGGCTCGGGCGCAGGTTCCGGTGCTGGCTCAGGTGCCGGTTCGGGGGCAGGTTCAGGTGCGGGCCGGCTGCCGGAATCGCCAAGCGTGCTGCTGGCCCCCGCTTCAAAGCCCCACAGCTCATCGGCAGACAGGTTCTGCGCAGGCGCGGTGGTGTAGTCTCCGCCGATGTTCTGGCTGCCATCGCTCAGCCGGTGCCAGCCGTCCGGCGCGTTCACGTTCATGATGCGCGCTTCGCTGCCCACATTCCGGAACGTCAGATCCGACCAGGTGATGTTGTAG
>NZ_JAJALF010000037.1:0-22772 GCF_020514995.1 Leisingera sp. McT4-56
CAAGTGGCAGAACGCACGCATCCATTCGCGCGACCGGAAGATCTCAAACGCTATCAACAGGGTTTGCGCGCAGCGGGTTTGAACAGGTGAAAACGGCCCTTTGCGGACATTCCTCGCAACCCGCCGCCGCACCGCAGCGGTCGCCAGAGCGGCCATTGGCAACCGGGTGCAGCATTTTTCATCTCAAGCAATGCCGCTTGGACCGAGCGGGTCTGCGCTGCGGCTGCAGCATCGGTTACCAAGCACAAAAGCTCTCTGAGTCGCCGGCCGCATTTTCCGAGCGGGCGGCCGAAAATACGGAGGGTTTTGCCACCAGCATCGGAGACGTCACGGGACTGACAACTCCGGATCTGGAACTTTTCGCCGACAACGGCATTCGGTCTAGCGCGCGTGCATCTCCTGGTAAAGCGAAGGGGAAATTCCGAGACGGTTTTCGAATGCCGTCCGGAAGCCCGCTTCGGATCGAAAGCCAACCGCGTATGCAACGGCTTTCACCGCGGCGCCGGCCTGCAGGAGCGTCTTGGCACGTTCGATCCGCGCGATTTCAAGAAACCGGCCCGGCGTCTGGCCCATATGTGCCCGAAATTTCCGAACGAAGGTTCTCTCGCTCATGCCAGCCTGGATCGCCAGATCCTCGACACGCAACTGGCGGTTCAAATTGCTCAAGACCCAATCGACCAGATCTGAAAACCTTCCCGCCGACGCCATTTGTGCGGACAAGACGTCACTGAACTGGTTCTGATTGCCAGGCCTATGGGCGTAGACGACAAGCATCTTGGCCACCCGCGCCTTGATGTCGGGACCGTGGTCTCCTTCGACCATTGCCAGCGCCATGTCGATTCCGCTGGTCACGCCTGCGGAAGTCCAGAGGTTGCCGTCATTGACGTATATTGATCCGCTGTCGACCTCGGCGTCTCCATAAAGGTCCGCAAGCATATCCGCAGCCCTCCAATGGGTCGCCACACGCCTCTTCCCGACAATCCCTGCGCTTCCGAGAAGGAATGCACCCGTACACACCGACCCAACTCGCGCGGCATTCTTCGAAGCCTTGCGCAGCCAACTCATGAGGACTTCATTTCCGCAGGCAGCTGCAATTACATCCTCGACACCGCCGACAGCGAGAACCGTGTCTTGCTTTGCCGGCGTCACGTCGGCACAGCAGGCCGTGTTCACTTCAAAGCCGGACCAAGACCGAACGAGCCCGCCATCCGCGGACACGGCGACAGCCTCGTATACATCCTCTTCAAGCAGACCGTTGACGGCCGTAAACACGCTGCCCGGCCCCGACATGTCGAGCATCTCGAACTTCGGAAAGACAATGAATATCACTCGGCGGCTTTGCATTGGCAGGATTTTGTCGGTCTTTGTCATGGCTGCCAACCCTCAATCTTTCTAGCACAGGTTCCGTACTGGCCAACCGGCCCTCTCACACAAGGAACTGCCGCAATGGAACTGTTACACACGCCCCTCAAATATCTTCTTTCTGCCGCCTATCTGTATGGCGCTTGGGTACATGTGGCCAACATGATGGGCATGACCGGGTTCACCTGGTCGTCGGCACCGCTGAAGTGGCAAAGCCTAGACGTTGTCTACCTTATCCTTGATTTGGTCGTAGTGGCAGGCATCTTCCTGCTTCCCAGGATCGGCCTCGCCGCATTCGCAATCGCGGCTGTTAGTCAGATCATCCTCTACAGCGTGTTCCGCACATGGGTTCTTGACGTCCCGGCCGAGTTCCTACCGTCGCCGGAGCAGGCCGGATACCTCAATCTTCTGGTCGGGTTTCACATCGCAACACTCATCCTGGTCGCCGGAAGCATCACGCTTCGCGGCAAGTGGGGGAGCGCGCTCTCATGAACAAGCTGACTCACATCCTGAGATCTCCTCAGGTCGCCTTTCTCGCTTTGGTGACATTTGTCGCTCTGCTCTTTGTGCCCGACCTGCCGACACGCCATCTCGACGATCCCAGTCACTGGGGCGTGCTGGGGTTCCTCGGCGTCGCCGGAATCGTCGCTGTTCAGAAATCATGGGATCTGGAGAACCCATTGATACGGGGACTATTTACGCTCTTCTTGGCTGGCCTGCCTGTGATCTACGTCGCCAATTGGCTTCGTTGGGGAGGCTCGACCGAAGCTCTTTGGCTCGAGCTCCTTGGGCTCGCCTTTTGGATGGGCCTCGCGGTGTTATCCCGCTGGCGCACAGATATCATCTGGATAGGCGTTGGGCTGCATGCTGTCTGGGACGCTTTCCACTTTGGGAATACCGAGTATGTCCCGGACTGGTACATCATCGCTTGCATCGCAGCTGACCTGGGGCTTGCCGGGTTCCTGCTCACCGTAGCTGCCCCCAAAGGAAGCCGGCAACCGGCGCACAAACAGCCCCTCCAGTAACCGCCGGCCACTCGCTGCTAGCGACCGGACGAAGGCGGTCCGGTCGCATTACCTTTTATTCGTAATGAAGCCGGCGGCCCTTAGGGGGCATTCGGCCAAATAACTTTCCTCAGCACTGCGTTCACTGAAGCGGTCATTTGTGCATCGCGCAGCGTTTCCTTGATGCGAGCGATTGCAACCGGGACTAACCTGCCACAACCTGCTGAAGCAAAGTCATTCTGACGTGATCGTTGCTCAAACCGAAGCATGCCCCCGTAAGCGCACCACGAGAGGCATCATTGCCAATACTAAAACGGCCGCGAAGAGGAAGGGCGCCCCCGGCAAGTAAATACCTTTCTCATCAACAGAGGCCTGGAACAGGCCAGTCATCACGATGGGCGCCAGGATTGCCGCAACAGATGACAACGACGCGATAACGCCCTGCACCACCCCTTGCCGGTCTTCATCAACCTGGTTCGATGCCATGGCCGTCAGCAAGGCAGGCACGAGATCAGACAGCGCCGCAAGAAAAAGAAAGACGGCCAGAGCCGCAACCGACCCGGTAAAGCCAAAACCGATCATTCCGGTCAGCGCCGATATCATGCCGAGCATCAAGGTGCGAAAGTCTCCGATCCACCTGATGAAGACCGGCATAAGCCCGCCCTGGACCAAGGCCAGCAACACGCCGTAGGCCGCAAGCGAAAGCCCGATATAAAGCGTCGGCCAATCGAAGACTTCGCGGGTCCAGAAAGCCCAGAGCGTCGGGTAGACCATATTGGCGAACTCAAAGGTCAGAATGCACAGCAGAGGAACTGCAAGCCCCGGCAGCCGGAAGGCATCGAAGATCGATTTGAACGGGTTGAGATCTCGCTTGCCAAAAGGGCGGCGTTTCTCCGGCACCAGGCTCTCAGGCAGCACGAAAACTCCAAAAAGGGCGTTACCGGCCGACAGCACCGCCGCGATCCAAAACGGCGCTGCGATGCTGATTTCTGCCGCGACACCGCCGATGGCTGGGCCAAGCACAAAACCGATCCCGAACGCGGCGCCGATGAGGCCGAAATTCGCGGCTCTTTCCCGCGGAGAAGATATATCCGCTATATAGGCGGTGGCGGTGATGTAGGTCGCCCCGGCAAGGCCCGCGAGCGTGCGGCCAAGCAGGAGCAGCCAGAAACTGTCCGCCAGGGCCATGATCACATAATCCAGCGCCAGCATGACAAGCGCGGCGATCAGAACCGGCCTGCGTCCTGCAGCATCAGAGATGCTGCCGACAATGGGGCCGCACAGGAACAACGCACCTGCATAGGCGGCCATCAGCAGCCCGCCCCAAAGCGCGCCTTTCCCGGTGTCACCTGCCCCCACGCGATCCATCAGGTCCGGCATGATGGGGAAAACGATACCGATGCCGATAGCGTCGATCATCAGCGTTATCAGAATAAAGACAATGGCCCGGTTCTTGAACATACTGCCCTATCGAACGGCTGCAGGGGCAAAGCAAGTTGAAAGCGGAGCCATAGCGGGACGTCGAACGCGACAAGCAGCGAACAACGCATTGATGTATGTGGCCGCATCAGCTCTGACCCGCCTTCGGATACGGCGCTGCTTCCGTTGCGATCTGCTGAATGGTGACGGGCTGACCGGCCCATAGCCGACCTTGAGCGGGTCCGGCTCTTGCTGCAGTGCGGCTCGTCAAACCGGGCTTTGCTCCACCGCGCAGAATTTCGGAGACCTAAGTGAAGCAATCTACTGTCTTCCTGCGATCAAGGCCGCCCTTAGAAAATGCGGAAAATGCTCGCGGACATGTTGGCACTCAGTGAGCGAGTACTGCCGCCGAAACAAAATCCCACAGTCCCTTCATGACCTTGCGCATGGGGACATTGCTCAGCACGCAGCGGTAGGCACTGCCCTCGGTCGCTTCGATGATCAGTTGCGCTGTCTCCTGCGGATTGGGCAGGCGGCGCAGGTCCCCCTCCGCGATACCCCGCTTCAGAACTGCGGTGAGGGCAGCCGCCAGCTGATCCCGGTTCTCCATGAACATCGCAGCGATATCGGGTTTGCGGATGGCTTCGCCAGAGATTTCCAGCGTCAGGATCACGGTGTCCGGATCCGCCACGTATTCGGCGTAGGCGGTCAGGAATTTCTCCAGCACTTTGGGCGCGGGGGAGGGTTTGGCCAGGGTTTTCAGGAACGGGGCCATCTCCAGCCGCTCCAGCGCCGCGATCTCGGCCAGCACGTCGTGTTTGCCGGGGAAGTGGTTGTAAAGATTGCCGAGGCTCACCCCGGCTTTCTTCGCAATGTCGCGCACCCCGGTCTGGTGGTAGCCGTTTTCCAGAAAGCATTCGAGCGCAGCCTCCAGGATCTGCGCCCGCCGCTGGGCCAGCGCCTTGCCGCGTTTCGATGCAGCCTTGTCTTCTCCGGAGGGCATTTTTCGCACCCATACTTGAACGAACGATCGTTCACTGTATATGTCAAATAACCGCGGCCTGCAAGGGGCTGCGTGATTTCTGATGACGGCGGGAGGGGCTGGCCATGACGGACGCAACAAAGGAAAACCCGGCTCCCCGCAGGCGGCAATGGCTGTGGCTGGTGCTGTCGGTAGCGGTGCTGGCTGCGGTTGTCCTGCTGCTGTTTGAAACCGAGGATACCGCCGATGTGGAGGCAGCAGCCGCCCCGCCGCCCGCCCCGCAGGTCTCAGTTCTGACTGCCGCCGCCGGTCCGGCCCGGGCGGTTGTTTCCGTCTTTGCAGAGTTGCGTCCGCGCTGGGATGCGGAGCTGCGTTCGGCAGTATCCGGGCGGATCCTGATGGTGCATGACGGCGCCTTGGCCGGGACAAGGGTGACCAAAGGCACGCCCTTGTTTTCCATAGAAAAGGCCCGGTACGAAACGGCTGTTGCCGCGGCCGAGCTGACACTGGAGCAGGCCAGGCTAACCCTGCTGCAGGCCCGCAACAAGGTGACCGTCGCCGAGCGGCAGTTTGCCCGCGACGGGGCCAGCCCGCCCAACGACCTGGCGCTGCATCTGCCGCAGCTGCGGATTGCCGAACACAACGTCGCGTCGGCCGAGGCCCAGCTGCAGGCGGCCCTGCAGGAGTTGGAGGATACAGCGGTCACTGCGCCGTTTTCCGGCTTTGTCACCCGGCGGCTGGCCAGCCTGGGTCAGACCGTCAGCGCGGGCGACCCTTTGCTGCAGCTGTCCGACGATCATCAGTTCGAAATCACCGCCCAGCTGAGTCAGGAGGATTGGAAGCTGCTGGAACAGCCGCTCAGCGGGCAGATGGCGGATCTTTTCCACCGGGATGGCCGCCTGCTGGGGCAGGCCCGCATTCGCCAGGGCGGCGGTTTCCTGGATCCGAAAACGCGGCAGGTTCGGATCTTCCTGGATGTGGCAAATCCGCAGGACGGGGTTCTGGCGGGCGATTTCCTGCGTGTGGCCTTCCGCGGGCGGGTGCTGTCCGGCACCCTGACCCTTCCGGAAAGCACCCTTACCCGGGCCGGGCATGTCTGGCTGGTGGATGGGGATAGCCTGCTCCAACGGATCACGCCCAAGGTGCTGTTGCGGCACAAAGGAACCATAACCATTGCCGCGCCCGTCGACACCGGCCCCTGGCGGGTGGCGAAAACCCCGCTGGCCTCCTTTCTGCCGGGCCAGCGCGTCAGCCCGAAGCCGGCGGAGGGCTGATCGATGCGCGCGCTGACTGCCTGGTTCATCCGCAACCCCGTCGCTGCCAACCTGATGATGGCGCTGATCCTGTTCCTTGGGGTGCAGACGCTGATGTCGATCCGCATCGAAGGTTTCCCGCGCATCCCGCCGGAAAGCGTCGAGGTTTCCATCGAATACCCCGGGGCCACTGCGGGTCAGGTGGATGAGCTGGTGACACAGAAAGTGGAGCAAGCACTTGAAGGCCTGGAGGGGGTGCGCAGCATCACCTCGCTGTCGGCCAATGGCCTCAGCACCATTTCGGTCCGGCGCGCGGGCGGCGAGAAGCTGCAGGCGGTGCTGGACCGGGTGCGTATCCGCATCGACGGGCTGACCGAGCTGCCGGACAAGGCTCGCCGCCCGGTGATTGAGGCCTCGGGTTATGATTTCCCGGCGCTTTACGTGAACCTGCACGGGCAAGCTGATCCGGCCACTCTGCAGACCCTAGCGCAGCGGCTGAAGGAGGAGCTGCTGGCCCAACCGGAGCTGTCGCGACTGAAGATCTGGGGCCTGATCCCGCGCGAATTGCGGATCGAGACCGACCCGGAGCGGCTGCGCCAATACGGGCTGATTGTCAGCGACGTCGCTGCTGCGATCCAGTCCAACTCTTTGACTTTTCAAGCGGGCCAGCTGCGCACCGAGGGTGGCACCATCCACCTGCGCGCCGACAATCGCGCCCGTTACGCACCGGAGTATGGCGTGTTGCCGGTGATTGAGCGGGAAGATGGCTCACAGGTGCCACTGAGCGACATTGCCACCATTGAGGACGGCTACCTTGAGGGTGACTTTCTGTTCCGCCTCAATGGCAGCCCCACTGTCGGTATGGAGGTCTTGGTCGGGCAGAAGGAAAACCTTCTGGAGATCAGCCGCGTGGTCCGCCGCGTGGTTGAGGGCTTTGAACGCCAGCTGCCGCCCTCGGTTCAGGCCGAGGTTTGGGGCGACAGTGCCAGCTACATCGCGGACCGGCTGGCGCTGCTCAAATCCAACGGGGTGCAGGGGCTGATCCTGGTGGCGCTGATGCTGTCGGTGTTCCTGAATGTGCGGCTAGCGTTCTGGGTCGCCATGGGCATTCCGATTTCGGTGATGGGGGCCATCGCGGTCTCGGGCTCGAAATGGGTGGACTACTCGCTGAACGACGTGACCACATTCGGCCTGATCCTCGCCTTGGGGATCCTGGTCGACGACGCGGTGGTGGTCGGCGAAAGCGTATTTGAGGAACGGCGCAAAGTGAAGGACCCGGTGGAAGGCACGGAGAAAGGGGTGCGTAAGGTTGCAGTGGCCACCGTCTTTGGCGTGTTGACGACCATTGCCGCCTTCTTCCCGATGCTGCTGATCGACAACCCGGTGGGCAAAGCGATGGCCGGCTTTTCGGGCATCATGATCCTGGCGCTGATCTTCTCGCTGATCGAAAGCAAGTTCATTCTGCCCGCGCATCTGGCCTATGTGCCGCTGGAGCCGCGGCGCAGCTATCTTGTCAGCCGACTGTGGGGGTATGTGCAGGACGGCGCGCGGGGCGGGCTCTATTGGTTCCGTGACCGGATTTACCACCCGGTTCTCGTAGTGTCGGTCACCTACCGCTATGCGGTGCTGGTGCTGTTCATCGCCGTTGCCGTTCTGGGCCTGGGGCTGATGTACAAGGGCAAGGTCCGCACCGTTTTCTTCCCCGAGGTGCCGGGCCAGGTGATCACCGTGAACCTGGAAATGGACGCCCGCGCGCCCTTTGCCCTGACCCGCGCCAATGTCGACCGGATTGAGGCCGCAGGCCACGCGCTGAATCAGGAGCTGGCAGAGCAGGCGGGGATGGAGACCCCGCCGGTCAAGACCTTCTTCACCATCATCAACAGTGCAGGCAGCGCCCAAATCTATGCCGAGATGCTGCCGGTGGCCGACCGACCGCAAGTGCCGATCCTGGAGGTGGTCCGGCTGTGGCGGGAGCGCACCGGCGCGGTGGAGGGCGCAACCGAGCTGGAATTCACCGGCTCCGAAGAGCTGGCAGGCGGTTTCCGCATCCGGCTGATGTCCAAGGACGAGGACCTGCTGCGTCAGGCCAGCGACGAGATGCGCGGCTTCCTAGGCGGCATCGAAGGGGTAGCCAATATCCGGGACGGGATGGCTGGCGGGCAGCCTGAGCTGAAACTGCGCCTGCGTCCCGATGCCCGCAGCCTCGGCTTCACCGCTGAGACCCTGGCCAACCAGATCGGCAACGGCTTTGGCGGGGCCGAAGTTGCCCGGATCCGGCGCGACGGCGTCGAGGTCCGGGTGCTGGTGCAAAATGCCCGCACGGCGCGCGACACCATCAGCGATCTGATGCAGCTGCGCCTGCGCAGCAGCACCGGCGCCTGGGTGCCGCTGGGGATCGTGGCTGATATCGAAGGCAGCTATGTCTCCGGCGTGATCCACCGCCGAGATGGGCGCCGGGTCAATACCGTGGCGGCCACTGTCGACCGTTCGGTGGTGGCGCCGGAGGAAATCGGCCAGGCTGTCTTTGAACAGCTGGTGCCGCAGTTGGCGGCCAAATACCCCAGCATCACAGTGGCCACCGGGGGCGAGCTGGAGGAGATGGGAGAGATCCGCGGCGGCTTGCTCCGCGCGCTGCTGCTGGCGGCTGTGCTGATCTATGTGCTGATGGCCGTGCCGCTCAAAAGCTACTGGCAGCCGTTTGTGATCCTGGCGATTGTGCCCTTTGGCTTTGTTGCCGCCGCGGTGGGCCATCTGATCATGGATGTGCCGCTGTCGCTCCTGTCGTTTTTCGGGATGCTCGCCCTCACCGGCGTCATCGTGAACGACAGCCTGGTGATGATCACCCGCTACAACCAAGCCCGCGAGGAGGGCGAACCTGTTGCCAGCGCCCTGCGTCAGGCCGGCATTGGCCGCTTTCAGGCGATTTTCCTCACCACCGCCACCACGGTGATTGGCCTGCTGCCTCTCTTGTCGGAAACCTCCGAACAGGCGCAGTACCTGATCCCGGCGGCGGTCTCGCTTGCCTTTGGCGAGCTGTTCGGCACCGCGCTGATGCTGATCCTGGTGCCGGTGCTGATCGCCATTGCCGAGGACGTGATCAGCCTGTTCCGCCTCTCCCCTCCTCAGCAACCCGGACAAAGGAAAACCGCATGAACCGCATTCTTACCATGGCTGCTGCAGGCGCCTTAGCCACTCTCTCCACCCCCTCATGGGCCGAGGGGCTGCAACTCACTATCGAGGGCATCCGCAACGGCGATGGCAACATCCTGATCGCTGTCTTCAGCGAAGCCAAAGCCTATGAAACGCTGGACTTCTGGCAGGCGGAAGCCTTTGCCGCGGTCCCCGCCCGGCCGGGCAAAGCCGCGCATGCTTTCCCGGAACTTTCCTCAGGTCCCTATGCTGTCGTTCTGTTTCACGATGAAGACGGCGACGAGGACCTGAACTACGACGCAAATCAGTTGCTGGAGGGTATCGGCGTCTCTGGTGCCCGCGGTCCGGAGGACGAGCCAGGTTTTGCCCAAGCCTCAGTTCTACCGGGCAATGTCACCATCCGCGTCTTCTACGACGGGTGAAAATGATGCTGGCTGGACGAGACCTGACCATCCTGTCGTTGCTGAAGGTGTTTCGCGGGCGTATCGCGCTGACTTGGGCACTCACTTTGGGCGAGGCTGTTCTGACAACGCTCATTCCGCTGTTTATTGGTTTTGCCATCGACGGGTTGCTGGGCGGCAGCATACACGAGCTTTGGTTTTTGGCGGGCGTTCTGGCAGCACTGATTGCTCTCGGTGTTCTACGAAGGCTCTATGACACCCGTGCTTACGGAACCATTCGGGTCGAATTGGGCGAGGCGCAGGCTGCACGCTCTGCTTCCTTGCCGGTCTCGGCTCTGAATGCCAGGCTGGATATGGGCCGCGAGCTGGTGGATTTTCTGGAAGAAACTCTGCCTAGTGCCATGGCCTCGGGCGTTCAGTTTGCGGTCTCTGCTTTGGTGCTGTTTGCCTTCGCTCCGCAGCTGGCCATGGCTTCCTTGATTGCAGCATTCGGAATGGCGGCCGTCTATGCTCTGTTTCACCGCCGCTTTTTCCGCCTAAATGGTCAGCTCAACCAGCAAACCGAACGCCAGGTAAACGTTCTGGAGAAACGGTTTCAAAAGGCAACGCTGGCGCATTTGCAGCGCTTGCGCCGCTTCGAGGTTCAGCTGTCTGATGCCGAAGCCGTTCTCTACGGAGCCGTTTTTGCAATCCTGCTGACCCTGATCCTGTTTAATCTGTGGTTTGCTGCTGCCGTAATGGCTGTCACTGCAGGCGCAATCTTTTCGATTGTTGCCTATTCCTGGGACTTTGCCGAAGCGGCACTCAGTCTTCCAGTGACACTGCAAACCTGGTCGCGGTTGTCTGAGATCACAAGCAGGCTCAATCGGGAAACTGCTCCCAGCAGCTCTCCTTAGAGAACACACATATTGTCAAGTTGTCAGGCTGTTGCGCTCCTACGGAGCGATGGATGGAGCTCGGCAACCGGGACGGCGCCCGCATTATCCGGCCCTTTGTCGGAGGCTTATCTCGACCCTGAGCCGACATTCGGCTCGCTCAGAATAGTTGCCTACTTCGAGCCCCATTCTTGCCGTTCTGTATAAACTTCAGTATCGGCTAGGTTGAACTTGATTGGCGCATTGCAATCAAAACAATTTCGGCATGAGGGGCCCATGCACATTAAGCACGTTGAAATATCAAACTTCCGCAAGCTGCTTTCTGTCCGTATCGATTTTGCCGACCAGACCACTTTGTTCGTCGGCGCCAACAACAGCGGCAAGACATCTGCGATGCAGGCACTGCGACGCTTCCTTTCCGCTCGGAACCAGACCTTCACGACCCACGACATAACCTTGAGCCATTGGGGCGGCATCAATGATCTAGGTCAGACCTGGCTGGACTGTCGGGGCGGGGCCACAAAGCCCGACCTGTCACTGGCGTCATGGGCACCCTTCCTGCCAGCTCTCGATCTATGGCTCGACGTTTTGCCTAAGGAATTGCATCTGGTCAGCAAACTACTACCAACCCTAGATTGGACTGGTGGCCTACTTGGGGTCAGGCTCCGTTTGGAACCTAAGGACACCGAACTCCTGTTCAAGGAATTTGTCGAAGCCATCGGCTCTACAGAGGCATTGGTGAAAGCCGTCGCTGAGAAGGAGGGGGAGAACCATCAATCGGAGAAGCTGACGCTCTGGCCTGTCAATATGATGGATTTCTTGTCTCGAAAGCTCGACACGCATTTTCGGGTTCGGGCGTATTGTCTTGATCCGAAACAGTTAACTGAACCGGTGAAAGCGATCGCACAGCCGCAGGTTCTGCCAGAAGATCCTCTGCCTGTTGAAGGCGATCCTCTTGCGGGACTAATTCGCGTGAACGAGATCAATGCCCAACGCGGTTTCGGGGATAGTCATTCCTCAGATCCAGAGGATCGGACCGGAAATCCTTCCGGCAGCCATCGTCTATCCGACCAGTTGCGTGCCTACTACCAAAAACATCTCGATCCCTCCGACCGACCGGGAATCGACGATCTGAGTGCTCTTCAGGCGATTGAGCAAGCTCAGCAGGCATTCGACGAAAGGCTCGCGGAAAGCTTCAAGGCTGCCTTTGCTGAGGTGAGGGAGATTGGCTATCCCGGCGTCACCGACCCCAAACCCCATGTGGCGACCAAGCTCCGCACGGTGGACGGTCTGAATCATCAGGCGGCGGTCTCCTTCCAAGTCGATATGGTTGGCGCTGACAAAACCGTTCCGATCATCCGGCTTCCCGAGGACAACAATGGCTTGGGCTATCAGAATCTGATCTCGATGATCTTCAGGCTTATGAGCTTCCGCGACGCATGGATGCGGGTCGGGAAGGCCTCGAAAACCACGGAAGACGTTGAGTTTGAGCCTCTTCATCTCGTACTCGTCGAAGAGCCTGAGGCTCACCTCCATGCTCAGGTACAGCAAGTCTTCATCAAGAAAGCCTACGAGGTTCTGAGGGCGCACCCGGATCTAGGAGAAAAGGTCGGGCTACGAACCCAGTTGGTTGTCAGCACACATTCGAGCCATGTGGCCCATGAAACGCCCTATGCGTGCTTGCGGTACTTCCGGCGTCTGCCCGCAGGCATGGACAAGGTCGCCGTTCCGGTTTCGTCGGTAGTGAATCTGACGCAGGCCTTCGGCGACGAGACTGAGACCTCCCGATTTGTGACCCGATACATCCGCGCGCAACATGCTGATCTGTTCTTTGCCGATGCGGCGATACTTGTGGAGGGTTCGGCAGAGCGGATGATGCTGCCGAACTTCATCAAGAAGGATTTTCAACGCCTTAACCAAGGCTACATTACCATTCTTGAAGTCGGCGGTAGCCATGCGCACAAACTCAAGAGCCTGATGGACACTTTGGGGCTGACCACACTGATTATCACTGACCTTGACGCCGAGGAGGAATACACGGTCCGCGACGCCAAGACGGGCAAGGTTGTCAAGAAAAGCAAGGCAGTCCAGCCCAAGACGGGGGAGGGACAGCTTACCAACAACGATACCCTGAAACTCTGGTGTCCGCAGAAGTCCACCGTGGACGAGCTACTGGACGGAGCCGTGGACAAAGTCATACTGCACGATGCCCTTTACGGTGTTCGTGTGGCCTATCAAACGCCTAACAAGGTCGTTTGGCCAGCTGAAGGCACCGTCGAACAAACCGCCTTGCCATACACTTTCGAGGATGCCTTGGTTTTCGAGAACTTGGACTTCTTCTCAAAATTGGACGGAACCGGTCTGGTGAAGAAATTCAACAAAGCCATCAATCAGTCCGATGACCTTGCAAAAATCGGCAAGGACCTATTCGAGGCACTCAGAACTGGAACAAAGGCCGAATTTGCGTTGAACGTGTTGGGCGCCGAAGGCTTCGATAAGCTACAAACTCCGGATTACATCGCCGAAGGCCTGCGCTGGCTGGAGGAACAGCTCATGAAGAAACAGGTCGAGTTCCTGGCATCGGCAGGAGTACCATCAGAATGAGCAAAATCGAAACAGCGCCTGCTGACTTTGATGCCGAGGCCGACCGTATTATTCGGGATAGCCTCGATTTGGACAAGCCAGTCAGCTTCTTCCTGTATGCGGGCGCAGGGTCCGGTAAAACCAGATCCCTCGTGGGGGCCATAGCGCACGTGCTGGCCTCCTCGGGAAAGCGGCTGTCGCTCGCTAGGCAGAAAATCGGTGTCATCACCTACACCAATGTAGCGTGCGATGAGATCCGCCACAGGCTCGAGTACGACCCCAGGGTCGACGTGTCCACCATCCACTCGTTTGCCTGGTCTTTGATCGAAGGGCGCACCGAGGACATTCGGACATGGGTGCGACAGTCCCTTCAGGCTTCCATCTCTGAGCTGAAGGAACAGATAGCTAAAACCAAGAATACCAAAACTCAAACCTATCAGGATCGCGTCAGATCCCTCGAGTCCAAAACCCGCAGGTTAGACCGCATCGCATCGGTCAAGAAGTTCATCTACAGCCCGACTGGCGACAACCGCGGTAGGGACGCACTCAACCATTCCGAGGTCATCTCTATCGTCGCTCAGTATCTGGTAGAGAAGCCCGCTCTGCAGCAGCTTCTGATCTCCCGATACCCCATCCTTTTGGTCGACGAGAGCCAAGACACCAACAAGGGACTGATGGAGGCGCTGCTCACAGTTCAAGCGTCCAACTCGGAGGAATTCTGCCTGGGTCTAATAGGTGATACCATGCAGCGCATCTATCTCGATGGCAAATCCGATCTGGGCATCGGCATGCAAGGGTGGGCGCTGCCACGCAAGGTGATGAACCATCGTTCTGACTTGCGCATCATCGAATTGGTCAATCGTGTACGCGCCGGCGCAGACGATCAAGCCCAAGTCGGACGTGAAGGCAGGGCTGACGGGTTCGTGCGCCTGTTCGCCTTTGCCAACGATGTCGACAAGCAGGCCGCTGAAAGCAAAGTTGCGACTCTGATGGCAGACATTACAGGCGACACAGCATGGGTCGCGGACGGACGACAATACAAGACGTTGACGCTGGAACATCATATGGCCGCCACCCGTTTCGGGTTTGACGCGATGTTTGAGCCGCTCTACGCTTCGAAGCGGCTTCAGACCAGTCTACTAGACGGATCCTCGGCGCCGCTTCGTTTCTTCGGCAAGCAGGTTCTTCCGACTGTCAAAGCTTTGCTAGCGAACGACAAATTTGCCGCAACGTCCGTCATCCGGGAATTTTCGCCGCTGCTCGCCAGTAAGAACCTCAAAAATGCGGGCGAGGATCAGATCGAGAGCTTGAGGGGCGCCCAAAAGGCTTGCGAAGAACTGCTTCTCATCTTCAAAGAGAAGAAAGTCCCTTCATTCCTAAATGTCCTCGAAGTCGTTGCCAAATCGGGTCTCTTCACGGTGCCGGACGTATTGGCTCCATTCATTTCTTCGGACGGTTCCGAAGTTGGGTTAGATGTCGGTGATTACGAGGATGAGATTGGAGGCGAAGCCAGCGATTTTAAGGCTTGGCGGAACATGCTGGCGACACCCTTCTGGCAAATCGAAGCCTACGATCAATACGTGAACGGTCTCTCTCCGTTCGGCACCCACCAAGGGGTAAAAGGACTTGAGTTCCCGCGCGTCATGGTAGTGATAAGCGATGAAGAAGCGCGAGGTTTCCTGTTCAGTTACGACAAGCTTTTCGGTCTGAAACCGCCCAGTGCCAACGATTTGAAACGGGAAGCAGAGGGCGAAGATACAGCTATCGCTCGTACGCGACGACTATTTTATGTCACCTGTAGTCGAGCGGAAAAAAGCTTGGCAATCGTGTGTTATACAGATGATCCCAACGCACTGGTCTCTTCAGTTATCGATCGAGGCTGGTTCGACAGGAGCGAGGCGGTGAGCTTGAAATAAAATCGGATTTGCACTCAACTGATCGAACACATCTTTCAAAAAGATCAATTCTGGACATCTATTTACCGGTATGACTGCCGTCCGTTGTGCAACGTCAGACCGCTAAGGTGCTCAAGCGGTCATTCGCGCTTGGCGCAGCGAAGGTCGGCTGTCCGCCCGACCTGCAGGTTCTTGCCCGCCAGGCTGGTCGCCAGACATGGGGCCGCTTTGGGCTGGGTGCCATCATTCACGCCTGGTGTGGCGAATGCCCGGACAGAGCCCTTCGCGACAGATGCTGCAGAAAAGACGAACGGCAGCATCACGGGTTTGCAGATCTTTGAATACCTGCAAGACTGGAACTTGAGACCGGAGGCCTGCAAAACTCCAGAAACCGGTCAGTCAGCCCTGACCGAACTGCTTGGCGCGAGCGGGCAATCACCACCCTGTAGTGCCCGATGCTTTCCTTGAGCGGCCGCGCAACGATTGGGTCGCCTTCAGTCGTGCAGTCCTGTTTGGGCGGGAAGCCTGCAAGCGTGAATCCGAACCCCTTGCCGACGTAAGCCTGAACAAGCTCGCGGGATTGGGACTGGAACGGCACTTCGGGGTGAACACCCGCGGCCTGCAGCCGCTGCAGGTAGCTGGGGCCGGGGCCAGCGGGCGAGACGGCGATATATCGCAGACCGGTCAGGTCGGACAGGCTGATCCGGGCTTTCGCTGCCAAAGGGTGCGCGCCTGACAACAGAACCAGAGGCGGCAGCTCCAAAAGAACTTCAACCTCATGCCGGCCGGGATCGAACCCCTGGTCAAAGACCACCAGCGCGTCCACCTCGCCAGTGTCCAGCGCGGCCACCAGTGCCGGATAATCTGCTTCCTTTACCTCGATACGGACGCCCGGATGGCTTTCGCGGAAAGCAAGCACCGCAGGCAGGACAATCTGCTGCGCCAGTGCGTGATGGGTGCCGATGTGAATCCTGCCGGTGCGGCCAAACGCCAGATCCGCGGCCTGCCGGTCCAGTGCAGCGGCCTGCGTCAGCAGCGCCTCGGCATGGGTGGCGAACGTCCCGCCAGCGCGGGTCAGCCGCATGCCTTGTGCCGGAAACCGGTCAAACAGGGTCAGGCCGGTGGCGGCCTCCAGCTTGTCCAGTGCCGAGGCGATGGCTGCGGCAGAGACATTAAGCTGCCGCGCCGCCTGGGCAATACCGCCCTGCCGCGCGGTTTCCGTCAGGTAGGTGAGCTGGCGAAGGGTGAAGCAAACCATTGGAAAAATCTTTCTTTGAAGCAGATTAAATCAGTTTTTCCAGTTTTGGGACAGACCCTATGCTGCCTGCAGGCGACAGCGGAGGATACCATGGAAATTTTGCCAATGACCGGCGGTTTGGGCGCGGAAATCCTGGGGGCGGATATCCGCCGCGGCGAGGATTTCAGCGCCATTCAGGACGCATTTGCGAAATATTCGGTGATCGTGCTGCGGGGACAGACCGCAGGGCCAGAAGATCACCTGGCCTTTGCCCGCCGTTTCGGGCCGGTGAATGTTAACCGGTTCTTCAAGCCGGTCGAGGGCCACCCGGAAATCGCCACTGTCCTGAAAGAGAAGGACCAGACGGAGGCCGTTGGTGAGGGGTGGCATACCGATCATTCCTATGATCAGGAACCGGCGATGGGTTCCATTTTGCACGCCATCGAGATGCCGCCCTATGGCGGCGACACGCTGTTTGTCTCCATGGGTGCCGCCTATGAGGCGCTCTCAGCGCCGATGCGCCGTTTTCTTGATGGTCTCACGGCCGTGCATTCCTCGCGCCATGTGTTCGGCGCCGCCGCGATGGACAGCGAGGCGGTGAAATCGGGCCGTTTGGGCAATGCAGAGGCCGCCACCCAGGACGCCCGGCATCCGGTGGTCATCACCCATCCGCTGAGCGGACGGCGCGGCCTTTTTGTGAACCCGGTCTTCACCACCCGCATTGAAGGGCTGAACCCGGAAGAATCCTCAGCGCTTCTGGCCATGCTCTATGCCCATTGCCAGCAGCCGGAGTTTCAATGCCGCGTGCGCTGGCGGGCGGGTGACATCACCATGTGGGACAACCGTGCCACCTGGCACAAGGCGATCAACGACTACCACGGTTTCCGCCGCCTGATGCACCGTGTCACCGTCGAGGGCGGCCCGCTTGCCTCCGCCCGCGCATCCTGACCGCTGATGAAAGCTCAGCCATGACCAGCCACAGCTCCCAGACAGACACCGGCCGGCCCAATGTCATCCTGATCCTGGTGGACGACATGGGGTTTGCCGACCTCGGCTGCACCGGGTCTGAAATCCAGACTCCCAACATCGACGCACTTGCGCGGGGCGGCGTGATGCTGTCTGCGATGTACAACTGTGCCCGCTGCTGCCCGACGCGGGCGTCGCTACTGACCGGGCTCTACCCGCATAACGCCGGCGTCGGGCATATGGGCGCGAATTTGGGCACGCCTGCCTATCAGGGGTTCCTGCGCAACGACAGCGCCACCATAGCCGAGCATCTGCGCGCCAGCGGCTATGCCACGCTGATGTCCGGCAAATGGCATGTGGCCGGCGATTTCGAGCCGCGAAGTGTGGACAGCTGGCGGATCGGCGACGTCGAGCACCCGACACCGCGCCAGCGCGGCTTTGACCGTTTTTACGGGATCATGGACGGCGCCACGCATTTCTTCTCGCCGCATTACATGCTGGAGGATGACAGCCGGGTCGAAACCTTCCCGGATGATTTCTACTTCACCGACGCCATCACCCATAAGGCCATCGGCATGATCGAAGGCGCGGTCGCGGACGAAAAGCCATTCTTCCTCTACCTCGCCCATACTGCGCCGCACTGGCCGCTGCATGCCCATCCTGAGGACATCGCAAAATACGATGGCGTCTATTCGAAAGGCTGGGACCATATCCGCACCGCACGCCATGAAACGATGAACGGCCAAGGCGTTTTCCAGCGCAGCTGGGACATCTCCCCGCGCGACAGCACCGTGCATGGCTGGGAACAGGAAAAGAACCAGGACTGGGAGGCCAGCAAGATGGCAACCTATGCGGCAATGGTGGACCGCATGGACCAGTCGGTCGGCACACTGATTTCGGCCCTGAAACGGCTCGGGCAGTTCGACAACACGCTGATCCTTTTCCTCAGCGACAACGGCGGCTGCGCCGAGTTCATGGCCGAGGACGGCTGGGCGAAGTTCTACCCGGACAAAACGCACGACGGCAGGCAGATCACCATGGGCAATGTGACCGGCCTGCGCCCGGGCGATGCCCAGACATTTCAAAGCTATGACAAGCCCTGGGCCAATGTCTCCAATGCGCCGTTCCGCCTGTACAAGCATTATGTGCATGAAGGCGGCATCTCGACCCCTCTGGTCGCCCATTGGCCAAAGGGGTTCAAACCGCGCAGTGCTGCCCATGCAGCCTGCCATGTGGTCGATATCCTGCCGACCATTCTGGAAGCCGCCGGCGCCGCCTATCAGACCGAGGTCGGCGGCCATGAGATCCAGCCGCTGCAAGGAGAGTCGCTGCTGGGCCTCTTTCAGGGCAAGGACTGGCAGCGCGCGCAGCCGATCTTCTGGGAGCACGAGGGCAACGCCGCGATCCGGCTGGGCCGGTTCAAGCTGGTGCGGCTGCATGATTGTCCCTGGGAGCTCTACGACATCGAGGCCGACCGCACTGAACTGACCGATCTTGCAGGCCGCAGCCCCGCCTTGGAGAAAGACCTGATCCGACAGTATCAGGCCTGGGCCCAAGCCGCCGGTGTGCTGAACTGGGACGAAGCGCTGCCGAAACTTCTGGCGGCATGGAATATGGAGACCGCCAGCGGCTGAAACTGAGGGCTAAGCGGCTACTGAGGGTCCCCTGGTAAAGGACGGGTTTGTCCCGCTCACTGCCAGTTCGAGCCCGACCAGGCGAACGGCCTCTGTATCGGAGATCAGCTATTCACGCCCGGCGCGGCGAACATGCGGCATGAGCCCACACCGGACCTGTCAAAATTGTGCGACACAAGCAAAGTGGGAGATTTTTCTGTGCTGGCATGGAAAGCCGCTTTGCGGTTCAGCGGAGATCTCGACCATTCGTGCAAGGTACAGCGGAGTTGAAGTCGTGATACTACACCGTGCAGTGGGCAAGTTCAGGTAGGAATGCTCAAGCCGTGATCTTGGCCTTCACCTGCAGAAAGACTTGATGAGCCAAACTAATTGACGTCGTTGGTCAACTCCGGTTTTCCGCCCAAGCGACGCAGGCATTTTTTCCCATTCAGTGTTTGGCTGGCAAGTAATAGGTTCCAGGAATGAAGACAAAAATCGCCCGCAACCTGTCTCTCAAACAATTTCGCGCCTTTGTTGCGGTGGCTCGGTGCGGCTCCTTCAGTCGGGCCGCGCAAAATCTGGCGGTGTCGCAGCCGGCACTTACGCTGAGTATTCAGCAGTTTGAGGAAATTATTGGCGTGTCCCTGCTTAAGCGGACCACCCGGTCGGTTGAGCTGACTGCGCAAGGGCAGGAGCTGCTGCCGAAGGCAGAGAAGATTCTGGACGATATCGAAGCCTCGGTCCTGTCAGTGCGGGCGAGCGCGCAGGATCAGCTTAATCAGGTGCGGGTGGCGGTGCTGCCTTCGGCGGCGGTGCGGATTTTACCGCCAGCGATGCGTGGCTTTGCGGCAGAGATGCCGCAGGCAAAGATCCACTTGCAGGACGACAACGCGCGCGGAGTGGAGGCGCAGGTGCTGGAAGGACGTGCCGATTTCGGGTTGTCGAGCAGCTGGTCTGATGATCCCAGGCTGACCTATCTGCCGTTTCTGCGCGATCAGGTTGGGCTGATCTGCCGCAACACCCAGGAACTTGCGCGCCGCACTGAGCCGCTGACCTGGGATTGCCTCGACGGTCTGCCGTTTGCTGGTATGGCCGAGGATACCGGGGTCAGCCGTCTGACCAAGGCGGGTGAGGGGTTGCCGACCTCTGTGACCAGCCCCGATTTCACGGTGCTGACGATGGCGGCGCTGGCCGGGCTGATTGAAAGCGGCGAAGCGGTGTCTGCGGTGCCGGCGCTGGCGGCACCGGATTATCTGAACCCGGCATTGGTCTATCGCTGCCTGTCGGCGCCAACTCTGTACAGGGAGCTTCAGCTGGTGGTGGCAAAAGACCGCCCGCTGTCCTCTGTGGCTCAGAGCTTTCTGGAGTATCTGCAGGGCCAGGCACGGCAGATTTCCGCGCGGTTTCCGAACCGGACTGTTGAGGCATCCGTTACCGGGGGTTGATTTATTTGCCTGGCTTATAAGTCTTTCGATTCTTCAAATTTTACTTGGCTCCCCTTCCCGGCCAAAGCTGTTTGCGAACGCGCAGGACTGAAATGGGAGGGCATTACATGCTCGCAGCACTTACCGAAAGGATGCGGCCGGAGGCGGAGGTCATGGATCTGCAACGCCTGGGGTCACTGCATTCTTCGACGCTCAGCTTCATGCGCACTTTGGTGCGGCGGATCATGAAGGAAGAATGGGACATCAGCCGCCGGCTGTTTGATCTGGACCCGGAGGGCTACGGCACGGCCATCTATGAAATCCGAACGCCCAATGGGGTTTTCAGCTTTGTGCTGTATTCCACCGAATTGCCTGATGAGGAGCGCAATGACCGGGTCATTGCAACCAGTTGGGATCTGACCATGGCGCTTTGCGAAGGCCTGGTGGATGATGTCTGGCTGGAGGATTTGCGCCGCAATGTGCCGAAACAGGAAGCAGGCCGAGTTGATGCGCGGGTGTTCAGCCTGTCGCGGGCCAACCGTTCTTCCCGGCTGTTCAGCTATGTTCTGGAAGAGTTGAGCGCAGGCCGCCAGCCCGATGCGCAGCGCATTGCCGAAGTCGGCTATCTTTACCGGACAACGGCGGTTTACGGCAGCGGCAAGCTGGGCATGGCGGACTGGAACAAGGTCCGGGCGAAGTTTCCGGATTTCAACCGCCCGTTTGCACCGGAAATGTTCATTTGCTTCCTGCTGCGCCAGTTCAGTCTGGACCAGGTGGATCATGTCGCCAAATCCCGCGCGCCGGATACCGCGGTGTTGCTGGACGGTCGACTGAAGCGGTTCTTTGGCATCGGCAATTCCACGGGCCTGGGCATGGCGCCATATCTGATCAACCATGGAGAATTGTTCAGCCAATGGGTGGAAATGCGCGAAACCGCGCTGGCGCAAGTCTTGCACAAGGCGGCTCCGACCGCTTGGCGCATCAGTCTGTTCCACGATCTGGTCAGCCGTGCCAAGCAGCACTTCGGCGAAAGCCACACCAGCGACGCCGAGCAGATCGACCGCAACCAGGTACTGATTGCGGAACTAAGCGAGGTGGACAGCTGGCTGGCCGGGACAGGCGATCAGCTGACAACCTGGTCGGAACTGACGGATCACGCCCGCGATGTCTGGAGTCTGGAAACTCAGGAATTGGTTAACTCCATCTGCCTGGAGATCCACCCGGAACTGGTCAATGATCTTGAAGACAGTTTTGCCGTAATTCCCAACCCGGTGATTGATCCGGCGATGAGCACTGCAGCCTTGCGGCAGTTGATCGAAACCCGGTACGGCTGGGCGCTGGAGATCGATTTTTCCGACGCCACTGAGACCGATGCCTTCTGGTACCGCTCGGAAGAAAAGCTTGAGCCGCGGCTGGGTTTTGCCGGGGCCGATCCAGGGGTGGAAAAGCAGATGCCGCTGCCGATCGGGCGCCGGGTGCGCGAATGCTATGATCTGCTGATACAGGACCTGGCGGAAAACCCCGACAGCGATGTGGTCCACTTCCTGCTGCGCCGGCCGGCAATGAAAAGCATCGTTCGCCGCATTCAAACCATGTCGCGCCACAAATACGCGGAAATCCGGGCCAATCTGGCCAGCCGAGACATCCGCCCGATGGACATGCTGCGCTGTAAGCTGGCGTTCTTCGGCGTCAGTAAATTCGACCCGCGCTCCAAACTGTGGGTGCGCAACACTATGTACCAAGGCGCCCCGCTGATCGAGGACATCGGCCAGACATACGATAGCTGGTTCCTGCCGCTGAAACCCCAAATGGAGGAGGTCCGGGCATGAGAGTTTCCCGCAACGAAATGATCGCGGCGCTGTCACGCGCTTATGAAGGTGCCGGACATCAGACCGGAGATTATGAGGATGCTGCACAGCTAATCACTTGGTCGCACATGTGCGGGTTGGGCGGGTTTGAGCGCATCACGCTGCCGCCCGAAGCCCCCAAAGGCGGCGTGGCGCCTCGGCTGGATTATGAAAACGCAGGGCTCGCAGTTATTGACGCGGGCGGCGCCGAAGTCTGTGAGCACGGCTCCCTCGCGGCTGATCTCGCCTTTGCCAAGGCGCAGGAAACAGGCTTTGCCATCGTGGAGCTGATCAATTGCCGGTATCCGGACTTGATCCTGCGCAGCCTGTCGCTGATAGCCCAGCAAGGCGTCTATATCGCCGCCTACTGGAGCGATCAGATTGGCATGCATGGGGCCAGCTTCGAAAGCGGCGCGGTGTTCCCCAACTACTGGCGTGTGGAACAGGCCGGAGCCGGCAAAGAGGCTTCCGCGCTGATCATAATTTGTACCACCCAGGCTGCGCTGCTGGCCGATGCCGTTACCAGGCAGGCCGAACATCCAGGACTGCAGCGGTTCGAAGTCACCGCAGCGCAGCTGGCGGCCAATTATGATCAGTCGCTTGAGCGTGGCATCTCGGTGTCTTCAGACCATTGGTCCGCGTTGAATGCAGCTGCTTGGCCGATACTGGTGCCTTCGGATGACAAATCCCGGGCAGGGGCTGGCCCAGCCTAGGTACCGGCTTGAGAGTGTTCCGGTGCTCAGGAGCGATACCAGTGGCGG
>NZ_JAJALF010000038.1:0-22587 GCF_020514995.1 Leisingera sp. McT4-56
GCCGTCGATCTGGTCGTAGGCTTTGAAGTCACCGAAGTATTTGGTGATAGCCGCGGTCAGAGTGGTCTTGCCGTGGTCAACGTGGCCAACGGTGCCGATGTTGACGTGCGGTTTATTACGTTCAAACTTTTCCTTAGCCATGATGGCCTCCTTTTGCTTCGAGGGAGGCCCGCACGGTTTGCGAGCCCCCCGATTTTCTGACGCTTACGCGTATTTCGCCTGGATCTCTTCCGAGATGTTCTGCGGCACCGGATCGTAGTGATCGAACTGCATGGTGAACTGGGCGCGGCCCGAGCTCATCGAACGCAGGGTGTTGATGTAGCCGAACATGTTGGCCAGCGGCACGAAGGCGTCGATGGCGATGGCGTTGCCGCGGTTCTCCTGGCCGGACACCTGGCCGCGGCGGGAGGTCAGGTCGCCGATGATGCCGCCGGTGTATTCTTCCGGGGTGATCACCTCAACCTTCATCACCGGCTCGAGCAGTTTCGCGCCAGCTTTGCGCATGCCTTCGCGCATGCCCATGCGGGCGGCGATTTCAAAGGCCAGAACCGAGGAGTCCACGTCGTGGAACTTACCGTCGATCAGGGCAACCTTGAAGTCGATCACCGGGAAGCCTGCCAGCGGACCGGAGTCCATGACCGACTGGATGCCTTTTTCGACACCCGGGATGTATTCCTTCGGAACCGCACCGCCGACGATACGGGATTCGAAGGAGTAGCCTTCGCCCGGCTCTGTCGGGGAGATGATCAGCTTCACCTCGGCGAACTGGCCCGAACCACCCGACTGTTTCTTGTGGGTGTAGGAATGCTCGACCTCTTTGGAGATGGTCTCGCGGTAGGCCACCTGCGGCGCACCGATGTTCGCCTCAACCTTGAACTCGCGCTTGAGGCGGTCCACCAGGATGTCCAGGTGAAGTTCGCCCATGCCCTTCATGATGGTCTGACCGGACTCGAGGTCGGTCTCGACGCGGAAGGACGGGTCTTCGGCGGCCAGACGGGCCAGACCCTGGGACATCTTCTCCTGGTCGGCCTTGGTTTTCGGCTCGACCGCGATCTCGATCACCGGATCGGGGAACGTCATGGTTTCCAGAACAACCGGGTCGTTGACGGCGCAGAGGGTGTCACCGGTGGTGGTGTCCTTCAGGCCTGCCAGCGCGATGATGTCGCCCGCGAACGCTTCCGTGATTTCCTCACGGTTGTTCGAGTGCATCATCATCATCCGGCCAACGCGCTCTTTCTTGCCCTTGGTCGAGTTCAGCAGGGTGTCGCCCTTGTTCATCACGCCGGAGTAGATCCGGGTGAAGGTCAGGGAGCCGACGAACGGGTCGTTCATGATCTTGAACGCCAGGCCGGCGAAGGCCATGTCGTCGTCCGCGCGGCGGGCGATGTTACGCTCTTCGTTCTCGTCGCCCGGCTTGAAGCCCATGTAGTCGACAACGTCCAGCGGGCTGGGCAGGTAGTCGATCACGGCGTTCAGCAGCGGCTGCACACCTTTGTTCTTGAACGCGGAACCGCCCAGAACCGGCACGAAGTGCAGTGCCAGGGTGCCCTTGCGCAGCAGTTTGCGCAGGGTCGGCACGTCGGGCTCTTCGCCTTCCAGGTAGGCTTCCATGGCGTCGTCGTCTTCTTCGACGGCGGCCTCGATCATCTTGCCGCGCCACTCTTCGGCCATGTCCTTGAGCTCGTCGCGGATCTCGGCGTGAACCCAGGAGGCACCCAGGTCTTCACCCTGCCACAGCCACTCTTTCATTGTGACCAGGTCGATCAGGCCTTCCAGCTCGTTCTCTGCGCCGATCGGAATGCCAACCGGAACCGCGCGGGCGCCGGTGCGGTCTTCGATCATGCGGACGCAGTTGAAGAAGTCGGCGCCGATCTTGTCCATCTTGTTGACGAACACCATGCGCGGAACCTTGTAGCGGTCAGCCTGACGCCACACGGTTTCGGTCTGGGGCTCAACGCCGGCGTTTGCGTCGAGAACGCAGACGGCACCGTCGAGAACCGCCAGCGAACGCTCAACCTCGATGGTGAAGTCAACGTGGCCGGGGGTGTCGATGATGTTCAGGCGGTGCTTCGGGGTGTCCGCGGTCTTGCCGTCCTCGGTGCGCTCCCAGAAGGTGGTGGTCGCAGCCGAAGTGATGGTGATGCCGCGTTCCTGCTCCTGCTCCATCCAGTCCATGGTGGCTGCACCGTCGTGCACCTCACCGATGTTGTGGGATTTGCCGGTGTAATACAGGATGCGCTCGGAGCAGGTGGTTTTACCCGCATCGATGTGCGCCATGATACCGAAGTTACGGTACAGGTCGAGGGGATATTCGCGTGCCATAGGTCTATGTCCTCTAGCTTACCAGCGATAGTGGCTGAAGGCTTTGTTCGCCTCGGCCATCTTGTGGGTGTCTTCGCGCTTCTTGACCGCGGTGCCACGGGACTGGACGGCGTCCAGCAGCTCGCCTGCGAGGCGCTCTTCCATGGTGTTTTCGTTGCGGTTGCGTGCGGCAGCGATCAGCCAGCGGATGGCCAGCGCTTCGCGGCGCTCGGGGCGGACTTCAACCGGAACCTGGTAGGTCGCGCCGCCAACACGGCGGGAGCGGACCTCGACGGACGGTTTGATGTTGTCCAGAGCTTCGTGGAAGACTTCAACCGGAGCGCGCTTGATCTTGGTCTCAACGCGGTCGAATGCGTTGTAGACGATGCGCTCTGCGACCGACTTCTTGCCGTCGATCATCAGGTTGTTCATGAATTTGGTCAGAACGCGGTCGCCGAACTTGGCGTCGGGCAGGACTTCGCGCTTCTCTGCGGCGTGACGACGGGACATCTCGCTCTCTCCTTCTTACTTAGGACGCTTCGCGCCGTACTTCGAGCGGCGCTGCTTACGGTCTTTGACGCCCTGGGTATCCAGAACACCGCGCAGGATGTGGTAACGGACACCCGGAAGGTCTTTCACCCGGCCGCCGCGGATCAGAACCACGGAGTGTTCCTGAAGGTTGTGGCTTTCACCGGGGATGTAGGAGATCACTTCGAAACCGTTGGTCAGGCGGACCTTCGCAACTTTCCGCATAGCGGAGTTCGGCTTCTTCGGAGTGGTGGTGTACACGCGGGTGCAGACGCCGCGCTTCTGCGGGCACTGCTCGAGGTGCTGGGACTTCGAAACTTTGCGTTTCGGCTGACGCGGCTTGCGGATCAGCTGCTGGATCGTTGGCATTCAGGTATTCCCCGTTTAGCAACTTGTCATGCACGCCGGCGCGTGCGGGTGATTTCGCTGCACTTATGCGTCCACAAGCGCAAAAACCGCAATCGCTCCCATTCCGAGGTGAGACGACGCGGTGAGTTTACAGAGGGCCGGGGTGATAAAAGTGCCCAGGCCTTGAGCCACTGCAATTTTGAATTCGGCTTTCGAAGAATACACTCCGGGTGCCGGATAGGCGCGCGTATATGGGGAGTCGCGGGGGTTGTCAACAGCAGCCGGGCCGCCCTGCCCGCAACCGGGCCGGATTACCGCGCCCCGGCAGTTGCCAGGCGGTGCCCGGCCCGCCATAGTCGCTGCTGCAGGCATTGGCAACAAACGGATTTCACTATGCAGGTCATCGGGCTGTGCCGGTTTTCCTACCCGGCGCTTGGCGGGTTCCAGATCGATCACGAAACGGTCGAGGAGCGGATCGCCTACCTCTATGCCGAAGAACGGATGGAAGAGCGGTTCCGGCTGTTTGAAACCGTCGCCCTGCCCTCCCTGCGGCAGCAGACCGACCCCGATTTCGACCTGATCATCGTGATCGGCGACAGCCTGCCCCGGCAGCACCGGGACCGGCTGCACGATCTGACCGCCGGCATGCCGCAGGTTGCGATCCACGCCGAGCCGCCGCGCCGCCACCGGTCGGTGATGCAGGACCTGCTGAATGCCGCCCGCATCGACCGGAACAAGCCCTGCCTGCAGTTCCGGGCCGATGACGACGACGCGGTGGCATCCGATTTTGTCGAGCGGCTGCGGGAAACCGCGCGCGACTGCTCCCGGCTGTTTGCGAACACTCCCACCGCGGCGATCGACTTCAACCGGGGCTATATCGCGCAATTCGGCCCGGCCGGCATTTCAGCCGCGCCCGCGATCAGCCCCTATGCCACCCCGGCGCTGGGAATGTATGCCGCTGGCGGCACCCGCCGCTCGATCATGAACTTCGCCCATCACCGCATCCACCACCACATGCCCACGGTCACGATTACCGATGTGCCGATGTGGGTGCGCAGCCACAACGGTTTCAACGATTCCCGGCAGCGGCGCGCCAAGGAGGTGGAGGTCGAACTGCTGACCGCCAAGGAGGAGCGGGAATTCGCGACCCTGTTCGGCATCAAGGCGGCCAAGGTCCGCGAGGCGTTCAAAGCGGCGCAGAGCGGGATCTGCGGCTGACCTGGCGCTCGCGGTAGAAGGTGAAGATGCCGGCGCCAGCAACGATGGCGGCGCCTGCCAGGGTGACCGCATCCGGCCATTCGCCGAACACCAGCCAGCCCAGCAGCAGCGCCCACAGCAACCCGCTGTAGCGCAAGGGCGCGATCACCGCGATCTCGCCCACCCGCATGGTCATGACAGAGCACAGGTAGCCGCCGAAGATGAACAGCGCCGCGCCGGTCAGGATCAGAAGATCGCTGCCGCTCATCGGCTGCCACTCCACCACCGCAGAGGTGGCGATCCCGAACGCCAGCACCGACAATGAGGACGCCAGCGTCACCGTCATCGAGGGCACCTCGGGCGGCATCCGGCGGGTCACCAGGTCGCGGGCGGTGATGCAAGCCACCGAGGCCAGCGCGTAAAGCGCGCCGTCGCTGAACCCTTCCGGCCCCGGCCGCACGATCAAGAGCATACCGCAGAAGCCCGCGGCAATCGCCGCCATCCGGCGCCAGCCCACCGGCTCCTGCAGGAACAGCGCCGCGCTCAGCGTCACCGATAGCGGCAGCACCTGCAAAACCGCGGTGACATTGGCGATCGGCATCACCATCAGCGCGGTCAGGAACAGGTAGGTGGCCGACACTTCCCCGGCGCAGCGCAGGGCGATCATCCCCCAGGCGCGGCCCGGCAGCCGCAGCCGCAGGCCGCCCAGCCGCAGCGCCAGAAGATAAATCAGGAAACTGGCGGCAATGCCGCGGATGGTCAGGATCTGCGGCAGCGGCAGCGCGCCGCCGATCAGCTTTACCAGCGCATCGTTGAAGGTATAGGCCGCCATCGCCCCGATCATCAGCAGCGCGCCTGTCTGGTTTGGTGTCATCGCCGCCCTGCCAAGAACATATCCATGCCTGCATCCTCCCTGCCTAGCAACTGATAGACCCGGACACAGGAACGGAAAAGCCCCCGCATGTCACCATGCGGGGGCTTCATTGTTTCTGTCTCAGACCGCGGGTCTTAGTCGCGGCTTTCCGGGGTCTCGACCAGGTTGTCCAGGTCGCTGCCGCCCATCATGTCCTCGTCCATCACCGGCGCAGCCAGGGCTGCGGCGGCTTCGGCTTCCTCGCGGCGGGCTTCCAGCACCACGTTGTCGCGGGACTGGGCGATCTGGCGCACCCGCTGGGTCGCGCCGCCGGTGCCGGCCGGAATCAGGCGGCCCACGATGACGTTCTCCTTGAGGCCGACCAGCTTGTCCTTCTTGCCCTGCACCGATGCCTCGGTGAGAACCCGGGTGGTCTCCTGGAAGGAGGCCGCCGAGATGAAGGAGCGGGTCTGCAGCGACGCCTTGGTGATGCCGAGCAGGATCGGTTCGCCCTGAGCCGGACGCTTGCCGCGGGCAATCGCCTTCTCGTTGGCAGCGTCGAACTCCTGCTTGTCCACATGCTCGCCTTTCAGCAGCGTGGTGTCGCCGGAGTCGGAGATCTCCCACTTCTGCAGCATCTGGCGGACGATCACCTCGATGTGCTTGTCGTTGATCTTCACACCCTGCAGGCGGTAGACGTCCTGGACCTCGTCGATCATGTAGTTCGCCAGTGCCTCGACACCCATGATGGACAGGATGTCATGCGGCGCCGGGTTGCCGTCCATGATGTAGTCGCCCTTCTGGACAAAATCACCTTCCTGAACCGGAATATGCTTGCCCTTGGGCACCATGTATTCGACCGGCTCCATCGAGTCGTCCGACGGCTCGATCGAGATGCGGCGCTTGTTCTTGTAGTCGCGGCCGAAGCGCACGTAACCATCGATTTCGGCGATGATCGCGTGATCTTTCGGACGGCGCGCTTCGAACAGTTCCGCAACCCGCGGCAGACCACCGGTGATGTCCTTGGTCTTGGCGCCTTCGCGCGGGATACGCGCAACAACGTCGCCTGCCATGACCTGCTGGCCGTCTTCGACCGACAGAATGGCGTCCACCGACATCGGGTAGGTTACCGGGTTGCCCTGATCGTTGCGCACCGGCTCGCCGTTGCTGTCGACCAGGATGATTTCCGGCTTCAGGTCGGAACCCTTCGGAGCCGCACGCCAGTCGATCACGATCTTCTGGGTCATGCCGGTGGCTTCGTCGGTCTCGTCGCGGACCGCCAGGCCCGAGATCAGGTCCACGTATTTCGCGGTGCCCGGCTTCTCGGCGATGATCGGCAGGGTATAGGGGTCCCACTCGAACAGCTTGTCGCCGCGCGCCACGGTCTGGCCTTCCTTGACGAACAGCTTGGAGCCGTAGCCCAGCTTGTGGCTGGCGCGCTCTTCGCCGTGCTCGTCCTGGATGATCAGCTTCATGTTGCGGCCGACAACCAGAACCTCGCCGTTGGCGTTTTCCAGGGTCTGCGGCATCTCGAAGACGATTTTGCCTTCCTGGCTGGCTTCCAGGAACGACTGCTGGCCGCCCTGGGCAACGCCGCCGATGTGGAAGGTCCGCATGGTCAGCTGGGTGCCGGGTTCACCGATCGACTGCGCCGCGATGATGCCGACGGCCTCGCCGGTGTTCACCTTGGTGCCGCGGGCCAGGTCACGGCCGTAGCACATGGCGCAGACGCCCTCTTCGCTCTCACAGGTCAGCGGCGAGCGGATGCGGGTCGACTGCACGCCGGCCTCTTCCACGGCATCTGCCATGCGCTCGTCGATCAGCTGGCCTGCGGCCACGATGATCTCTTCGGTGCCCGGGCGCTTGATGTCATCCGCAGCCACACGGCCCAGGATGCGCTCGCCCAGAGACGCCACGACCTCGCCGTCGTTCACGGCTGCCTCTGCGGTGATCGCGCGCTCGGTGCCGCAATCGTTCTCGCGCACGATGCAGTCCTGCGCCACGTCCACCAGACGGCGGGTCAGGTAACCCGAGTTCGCCGTCTTCAGCGCGGTATCCGACAGACCCTTACGGGCACCGTGGGTTGAGTTGAAGTACTCGAGAACGGTCAGGCCTTCTTTAAAGTTCGAGATGATCGGGGTCTCGATGATGTCGCCGTTCGGCTTGGCCATCAGGCCGCGCATGCCGCCCAGCTGCTTCATCTGGGTGACAGAGCCACGCGCACCGGAGTGGGCCATCATGTAAACCGAGTTCGGTTCCATCACGGCGCCGCTCTCATCCCGCTTGTCAGCGGAGATGGTGCTCATCATCGCCTCGGTGACCTTGTCGTTACACTTCGACCAGGCATCGACAACCTTGTTGTACTTTTCGCCCTGGGTGATCAGGCCGTCCATGTACTGCTGTTCGAAGTCTTTCACCTGCTCGCGGGTGTCGTCGACGATGGTCCACTTGGTGTCCGGGATCACCATGTCGTCCTTGCCGAAGGAAATGCCGGCCTTGAACGCCTCGCGGAAGCCCATGGTCATGATCTGGTCGCAGAAGATCACCGACTCTTTCTGGCCGCAGTAGCGGTAGACGGTGTCGATGACCTGCTGCACTTCCTTCTTCCGCAGCAGGCGGTTGACCAGCTCGAAGGGCGCCTTGGCGTTCTTCGGCAGCAGCGCGCCCAGACGGACACGGCCCGGGGTGGTCTCAAAGCGCTTGAGAACCTCGTTGCCTTCCTCGTCGATCTGGGTGATCCGCGCGGTGATCTTGGAGTGCAGGTGCACTTCGCCAGCGTCCAGCGCGTGCTGAACCTCGTCGATGGTGCCAAAGATCTTGCCTTCGCCGGGCATGCCTTCGCGCTCCAGGGTCACATAGTAGAGACCCAGGATCATATCCTGCGACGGAACGATGATCGGCGCGCCGTTGGCGGGCGACAGAACGTTGTTGGTCGACATCATCAGGACGCGCGCTTCCAGCTGGGCCTCAAGGCTCAGCGGGACGTGCACAGCCATCTGGTCGCCGTCGAAGTCCGCGTTGAACGCCGAGCAGACCAGCGGGTGCAGCTGGATTGCCTTGCCTTCGATCAGCGTGGGTTCGAATGCCTGGATGCCGAGGCGGTGCAGCGTCGGCGCGCGGTTCAGCATCACCGGGTGCTCGCGGATCACCTCGTCCAGGATATCCCACACTTCGGGACGCTCTTTCTCGACCAGCTTCTTCGCCTGCTTCACGGTCGAGGACAGGCCCTTGGCCTCCAGACGCGAGTAGATGAAGGGCTTGAACAGCTCCAGCGCCATCTTCTTGGGCAGGCCGCACTGGTGCAGCTTCAGCTCGGGACCGGTCACAATCACCGAACGGCCGGAGAAGTCGACGCGCTTACCCAGAAGGTTCTGGCGGAAGCGGCCCTGCTTGCCTTTCAGCATGTCGGACAGCGACTTCAGCGGGCGCTTGTTGGCGCCGGTGATGACGCGGCCGCGGCGGCCGTTGTCGAACAGCGCGTCCACGGATTCCTGCAGCATCCGCTTTTCGTTGCGGACGATGATGTCCGGCGCGCGCAGCTCGATCAGCCGCTTCAGGCGGTTGTTCCGGTTGATCACGCGGCGGTACAGGTCGTTCAGATCAGAGGTCGCGAAGCGGCCGCCGTCCAGCGGAACCAGCGGGCGCAGTTCCGGCGGGATGACCGGGATCACGGTCATGATCATCCATTCCGGACGGTTGCCCGACTCCAGGAAGGATTCCACGACTTTCAGACGCTTGATGATCTTCTTGGGCTTCAGTTCGCCGGTCGCTTCGGCCAGTTCGGCGCGCAGCGTTTCGGCTTCCGATTCCAGGTCGATCTGGGCCAGCATGTCACGGATCGCTTCAGCGCCGATGTTGGCGGTGAAGGCGTCCATGCCATAGGCATCCTGGGCGTCCATGTACTCTTCTTCGGTCATCATCTGACCATAGGTCAGGTCGGTCAGGCCCGGCTCGATGACAACGTAGTTTTCAAAGTACAGAACCCGCTCCAGGTCGCGCAGGGTCATGTCCAGCATCAGGCCGATGCGGCTCGGCAGCGACTTCAGGAACCAGATGTGCGCAACCGGCGCGGCCAGTTCGATGTGGCCCATGCGCTCGCGGCGCACTTTCTGCAGAGTGACTTCGACGCCGCATTTTTCACAGACGACGCCGCGGTACTTCATCCGCTTGTATTTGCCGCACAGGCATTCGTAGTCCTTGATCGGGCCAAAGATGCGGGCGCAGAACAGGCCGTCGCGCTCCGGCTTGAAGGTCCGGTAGTTGATGGTCTCGGGCTTTTTGATTTCGCCATAGGACCAAGACAGGATCCGTTCCGGGCTGGCCAGCGAGACTTTGATTTCATCAAAGACCTTCGGCGGGGTCAGCGGGTTGAACGGGTTGTTGGTGATTTCCTGGTTCATTTTGATACCTCAAATCTTGCGGAAGGGGGGAACGGGAGAAGGGCGCGGGGCCCTTACTCCTCAACCTCCGCATCCAGGAGTTCCATGTTCAGGCCGAGGCCGCGGACTTCTTTGACCAGAACGTTGAACGATTCCGGAACGCCCGCCTCGAAGTTGTCCTCGCCCTTGACGATCGACTCATAGACCTTGGTCCGGCCGGCGACGTCATCCGACTTGACGGTGAGCATCTCCTGCAGGGTGTAGGCGGCGCCGTAGGCTTCCAGAGCCCAGACTTCCATCTCGCCGAAGCGCTGACCGCCGAACTGCGCCTTACCGCCCAGCGGCTGCTGGGTGACCAGCGAGTACGGGCCGGTGGAACGCGCGTGGATCTTGTCGTCCACCAGGTGGTGCAGCTTCAGCAGGTACTTGATGCCAACGGTCACGGGACGCGCAAACTGCTCGCCGGTGCGGCCGTCGAACAGGATCGACTGGCCGGACTGGTCAAAGCCCGCACGCACCAGGGCGTTGTTGACGTCGTCTTCCTTGGCGCCGTCGAAGACCGGGGTCGCAATCGGCACACCGCGGGTCACGTTGCCTGCGGCTTCGATCAGCATGTCCTCGTCCATGTTGGCGATGCCTTCGTCATAGACATCGTCGCCATAGGCGTGGTGCATCGCTTCACGGACCGGGGTCAGGTCGCCCGAGCGGCGGTATTCCTGCAGCGCTTCGTCCACCTTGATGCCGAGGCCGCGCGCGGCCCAGCCCATGTGGGTCTCCAGGATCTGACCGACGTTCATACGCGACGGCACGCCCAGCGGGTTGAGGCAGAAGTCGACCGGGGTGCCGTCGGCGAGGAACGGCATGTCCTCCATCGGCACCACTTTCGAGATCACACCCTTGTTGCCGTGACGGCCGGCCATCTTGTCGCCCGGCTGCAGCTTGCGCTTCACCGCGATGAAGACCTTGACCATCTTCATCACGCCCGGCGGCAGGTCGTCGCCGCGGCGGACCTTCTCGACCTTGTCCTCGAAACGGGCGTCCAGGGCGCGCTTCTGCGCCTCGTACTGCTCGTTCAGGGCCTCGACGACCTGGGCGTCCTGCTCCTCCTCGAGGGCAAGCATCCACCACTGGCCGCGGCTCAGCGAGTCCAGCAGTTCCTCGTCGATCGGGGCACCGGAACGCACGCCTTTCGGGCCTTTGACGGCCACTTTGCCCAGCAGCATGCCGCGCAGGCGGGCATAGATGTTGCGGTCCAGGATCGCCAGCTCGTCGTCCCGGTCACGGGCCAGACGCTCGACTTCCTCACGCTCGATCTGCAGCGCACGCTCGTCTTTCTCCACGCCGTGGCGGTTGAAGACGCGCACCTCGACCACGGTGCCGTAGTCGCCCGGCTTCACGCGCAGCGAGGTGTCGCGCACGTCGGAAGCCTTCTCGCCGAAGATGGCGCGCAGCAGCTTCTCTTCCGGGGTCATCGGGCTTTCGCCCTTCGGAGTGATCTTGCCGACCAGAATGTCGCCCGGCTCCACATCGGCGCCGATGTAGACGATGCCCGCCTCGTCGAGGTTGCGCAGGGCTTCCTCGCCGACGTTGGGGATGTCGCGGGTGATTTCTTCCGGCCCCAGCTTGGTGTCGCGGGCGGCGACTTCGAATTCCTCGATGTGGACCGAGGTGAAGACGTCGTCACGCGCGATGCGCTCGGAGATCAGGATCGAGTCTTCGTAGTTGTAGCCGTTCCACGGCATGAACGCGACGACCACGTTCTTGCCCAGAGCCAGTTCGCCCATATCGGTCGACGGGCCGTCGGCGATGACTTCGCCTTTCTGAACGGTGTCGCCCACCTTCACCAGCGGACGCTGGTTGATACAGGTGTTCTGGTTCGAACGCTGGAACTTGCGCATCCGGTAGATGTCCACGCCGGCATCGCCCAGTTCCAGGTCCTCAGTGGCCCGGATCACGATACGCTGCGCGTCCACCTGGTCGATGATGCCGGCCCGCTTGGCCTGGATCGCCGCACCGGAGTCGATCGCAACCTTTTCCTCGATGCCGGTGCCGACCAGCGGCGCCTCTGCACGCAGCAGCGGAACCGCCTGACGCTGCATGTTCGAGCCCATCAGAGCGCGGTTGGCGTCGTCGTTTTCCAGGAACGGGATCAGCGAGGCAGCCACGGAGACCAGCTGCTTCGGCGACACGTCGATCAGGTCCACGCTTTCGCGCGGCGCCAGGGTGTAGTCGCCGGACTGGCGGGTGGAGACCAGGTCGTTGATGAACTTGCCGCTCTCGTCCAGGGTCGCGTTCGCCTGCGCCACGGTGTGGCGCATCTCTTCGGTCGCCGACATGTAGTGCACTTCGTCGGTCACCTGGCCTTCGTTGACCACGCGGTAAGGCGTTTCGATGAAGCCGTACTTATTGACGCGCGCAAAGGTCGCCAGCGAGTTGATCAGACCGATGTTCGGACCTTCCGGGGTCTCAATCGGGCACATCCGGCCATAGTGGGTCGGGTGCACGTCGCGGACCTCGAAGCCCGCGCGCTCGCGGGTCAGGCCGCCCGGGCCAAGCGCCGACAGGCGGCGTTTGTGGGTGACTTCCGACAGCGGGTTGGTCTGGTCCATGAACTGCGACAGCTGCGAGGAGCCGAAGAATTCGCGCACTGCGGCAGCCGCCGGTTTCGCGTTGATCAGGTCCTGCGGCATCACGGTGTCGATCTCGACGGAGGACATCCGCTCCTTGATCGCACGCTCCATGCGCAGCAGGCCGACGCGGTACTGGTTTTCCATCAGCTCGCCGACGGACCGCACGCGGCGGTTGCCCAGGTGGTCGATGTCGTCGACATCGCCGCGGCCGTCGCGCAGGTCGACCAGCGCCTTGATGCAGGCGACGATGTCTTCCTTGCGCAGAGTGCGCTGGGTGTCCTCGGCGTCCAGCGCCAGGCGCATGTTCATCTTCACGCGGCCAACCGCGGACAGGTCGTAACGCTCGGAATCGAAGAACAGGGTGTCGAACAGGGCCGATGCCGCTTCGACGGTGGGCGGCTCGCCCGGGCGCATCACGCGGTAGATGTCCATCAGCGCGCTGTTGCGGTCCATGTTCTTGTCTTGCGCCATGGTGTTGCGCATGTAGGGGCCGACGTTGACGTTGTCGATGTCCAGCACCGGAATGTCGGTGATGCCTGCGTCCAGCAGCTCCTTCAGGGAACCGCCGATCAGCTCGCCGTCCTTGTCGTATTCCAGGGTCAGCTCATCACCGGCCTCGACATAGATCGCGCCGTTGTCTTCGTTGATGATGTCCTTGGAGACATATTTACCGACGATGTGATCGAAGGGAACCAGCAGCTCGGTGATGGTGCCTTCCTCGATCATCTTCTTGACGGCGCGCGGGGTGACCTTCTTGCCGGCTTCGCAGATGATCTCGCCGGTGGCAGCGTCCACCAGGTCATAGGTCGGGCGGGTGCCGCGCACGCGTTCCGGGAAGAACGGGGTGACCCAGCCGCGGGATTTCTCCAGCTTGAAGGAGACGGTGTTGTAATAGGCATCCATGATGCCTTCCTGGTCCAGGCCCAGGGCATACAGCAGGGTGGTCACCGGCAGCTTGCGGCGGCGGTCGATACGGGCAAAGACGATGTCCTTGGCGTCGAACTCGAAGTCCAGCCAGGAGCCGCGGTACGGGATGATGCGGCAGGCAAACAGCAGCTTGCCCGAGGAGTGGGTCTTGCCTTTGTCGTGGTCGAAGAACACGCCCGGCGAGCGGTGCATCTGGGACACGATCACACGCTCGGTGCCGTTCACGATAAAGGTGCCGTTCGGGGTCATCAGGGGCATGTCGCCCATGAAGACGTCCTGTTCCTTGATGTCCTTCACGGACTTGGCGCCGGTGTCCTCATCGACATCGAACACGATCAGGCGCAGGGTGACCTTCAGCGGCGCGCTGTAGGTCATGTCGCGCTGCATGCACTCTTCGACGTCGTACTTCGGCTTTTCAAACGAGTATTTCACGAACTCCAGCACGGAGGTTTCGTTGAAATCCTTGATCGGGAAAACCGACTGGAACACACCTTTGATGCCTTCGCCGTCCAGCGGCTCGCTTGCATCGCCGGAGCGCAGGAAAAGGTCATAAGAAGATTTCTGCACCTCGATGAGGTTCGGCATCTCCAGCACTTCGCGGATTTTGCCGTAATATTTGCGTAGACGTTTCTGGCCAAGGAACGATTGAGCCATGTCAGATGTCACCTTTCGAGTTCTCACCGGTCAAGGATGCCGCCGGGCCCCGGCTCCTTGCCCATACGAGACAGCGTGTTCGGATCAATTCATGGCCACCGTCCCGAAGGCAGCCTCCCGATCCCTTGAACCTCGCCTGAAAAAACGCCTCTCTCATGAGGCCCTTTCTAAGACAGGTTCGGCTGGGCCCGGAAAATTCCGGACCCAGCCAAATTTCCGATGCATCAGGAATGCACCAGAGGCAGGACTTAGGCCAGCTCGACTTCGGCGCCAGCTGCTTCCAGCTTGGCTTTGATGTCTTCTGCTTCGGCTTTGTCGATGCCTTCTTTGATTTTGCCGCCAGCTTCGACCAGCTCTTTGGCTTCTTTCAGGCCCAGGCCGGTGATGCCGCGAACTTCTTTGATCACGTTGATCTTGGAAGCGCCGGCGTTCTTCAGAACGACGTCGAATTCGGTCTTTTCTTCTTCAGCTGCACCGCCGGCGTCGCCGCCAGCTGCCATGACAACTGCGCCGCCAGCTGCGGGCTCGATGCCGTATTCGTCTTTCAGGATGGTTTTCAGTTCTTGTGCTTCCAGCAGGGTCAGACCCACGATGCTTTCTGCGAGTGCTTTCAGATCAGCCATTTTATCAGCTCTTTCCGTTTACAGTATGTGTGTTCCAACGTGCGGGCTTTTGCCCCACGCCGGCCGTTCAGTGCCAACCGCTTACGCAGCTTCCGCCTTCTCTTCGATGGTCGAAAGGATGCTTGCGATGTTGCTTGCAGGTGCGCCAATTGCGCCGGCGATGTTGGAAGCAGGTGCGCCAATGCAGCTTGCGATCTGAGCGATAAGCTCGTCGCGGGACGGCATTTTGGACACAGCTTCGACGCCTGCGCGGTCCAGAGCGTTCTCACCCATTGCGCCGCCGAGGATCTCAAACTTTTTGTTATCCTTGGCGAAATCCTCGGCCACCTTGGCGGCGGACACGGGATCTTCGGAATAGGTCAGAACGGTCATCCCTGTCAGCAGGTCGGCCATGCTTGCACACGGCTTTCCCTCGAGGGCGATTTTGGCGAGCCTGTTCTTGGCAACACGCACGGAGCTGTTCGCGCCACGGGCACGGGCGCGCAGATCCTGCATCTCTGCAACTGTCAGACCGGCGTAGTGAGCTACCACCACGACGCCAGAGCTTTCGAAGATCTGGCCGAGTTCCTCGACCACTTTCTCTTTCTGGGCTCTATCCACAGTTCTCTCCAAGTTTGGGATGCTTACGCACCCCGGCTCATATTTGCCGGCCCCGCAAAGGAACCGGCGTTCAGGTCCGTTTTACGGGATGAGCCAAATCCGCCCGAGGGAATGAAAACCCCCGATCTTCTTGGTCTGTACCCGTCTCAGGAGGGAAATTAAGGCCTGATCGGAGGCCACCCACCATCTTGGACGAAATGAAATAAAGCGCACGACGAATCGCACGCTTTATCTCAAGGCCGTAGTTAGCCCCATTGGCGGGGATTTCCAAGAGCGAAATTGGAAAATACGCCCGCCCGCGGGGGGCCGCCGGAAAAGGAAAAGGGCGGCGCCTTGCGGTGCCGCCCTCCTGACGTCAGCTGTGCGCCCGATTACTCGGTGACAGCGTTGTCCACGTCAACCGTGATGCCCGGACCCATGGTCGAGGACAGGTTGATTTTCTTCATGTAGGCACCCTTGGCGCCGGTCGGCTTGGCTTTGGCCACGGCCGACACGAAGGCGCGGATGTTCTCGACCAGCTTGGCTTCGTCGAAGGACGCTTTGCCGACGCCGGCGTGCACAACACCGCCTTTTTCCGCTTTGAACTGGACTTCGCCGCCCTTGGCTGCTTCCACGGCCGCTTTCACGTCCATGGTCACGGTGCCGACTTTCGGGTTCGGCATCAGGTTGCGCGGGCCCAGGATTTTGCCCAGACGGCCGACGACCGGCATCATGTCCGGGGTCGCGATGCAGCGGTCAAAGTCGATTTTGCCGCCCTGGATCGCTTCCATCAGGTCTTCTGCGCCAACGATGTCGGCGCCGGCCGCGGTGGCTTCGTCCGCTTTCGGGCCGCGGGCGAAGACTGCAACGCGCATGTCTTTGCCGGTGCCGTTCGGCAGGCCGACCACGCCGCGGACCATCTGGTCTGCGTGGCGGGTGTCAACGCCCAGGTTCATGGCGATCTCGATGGTCTCGTCGAACTTCGAGGTTGCGTTGGCTTTCACCAGGGCAACTGCTTCTTCCACGGACAGGTTTTCTTTGCCTGCGAAAGCTTCGCGCGCGGCGCGGGTGCGTTTACCGAGCTTTGCCATCTTACTTCACCTCGATGCCCATGGAGCGGGCGGAGCCCAGGATGATCTGCATTGCCGCGTCGATGTCGTTGGCGTTCAGATCTTTCATCTTGGCTTCGGCGATCTCTTTCACCTGGGCCACGGTCACGGTGCCGACGGTTTCACGCGACGGGTTGTTCGCGCCGGATTTCACCTTGGCCGCCTTCTTCAGGTAGTAAGACGCGGGCGGCGTCTTGATGTCCATGGTGAAGGACTTGTCCTGATAGTAGGTGATCACGGTCGGGCACGGCGCGCCGGGCTCCATGTCTGCGGTCTTGGCGTTGAACGCCTTGCAGAATTCCATGATGTTGATGCCGCGCTGACCCAGGGCCGGGCCGACGGGCGGAGAGGGGTTTGCCTGACCTGCAGGAACCTGCAGCTTCATCGAACCAACAAGCTTCTTAGCCATTTGGTTTTCCTTTCAACGAGGACGGAACGCGTTCCGCCCGGAGTGTGTTGCGTGGTCGGATTTCAGGATCGCGATCCGTCCATCTCCCACGAGAGAATCTCGCCCGAAGACGATAGAGGCGGCATGTACAGGGGAACGCGGGGGTTGGCAAGTGGCCCATCGCAATGTTCGACATGCCCCCCCCCTCAGCTTCTCTGGCACAGCCTTGAACAGCAGAGATCTGAAGCAAGAAACATGCTATAGTCCCAGCTACACGATCGCAAGGTAAGGGGAGAGTTCAATGCAACCTCTTTGGACAGCCTTCTCAGCGACGGCGCTTAGTGTTTTGCCAGCCCTCGGATCCCAAGCCGGCGAAGTCGCGGACGCGGCGCGCTCGGGGGATGTTGCCGCCCTGAGCGGTCTTCTTGAAAGTGGCGCACCAGCGGACGAGCCGGGGGTCGCCAATCCGCTTCACTTCGCGCTCATGTCAGGCCATCAGGACGCGGCACGCATTCTGCTGGAAAATGGCGCCGATCCCAACGCCGATACCGCACTAGGCACCCCGCTGATGGTGGCAGCAGGACGTGACCGGACAGAACTCATTCAGCTACTGCTCGACCATGGCGCTGATCTTGAGACTACTGGTGGCCGCGAACAGCGCACCCCCCTCCATACAGCAGCCGCTTCGGGAGCGGAGGGCGCAGTGCGAATGCTACTGGCATCTGGAGCCAACCCGACGGCGCGCTCAAAATTCGGCGACCCGCCGCTGCATCTGGCCCTCCAGAAAAACCACACTGCAGTCGCCGGGCTTCTCCGTGAAGCAACAATCTGGGAGCCACCCCAACCGCCGACCGAAGCCGATCTACTAGCGGCGGGCGAAGAAAAGGGCCGCGCGGCTGTTAAAACGTGCGAGATATGCCACCCGCTTAAAGCCGGGGAAGCTGCCACTGGTCCGACATTGTGGAATATTGTTGGCAGGCCTGTTGGCGGCTCTGGGAACTACCGCTACTCCAAAGCCCTGCGCGAAGATGGCGGGGTTTGGGATGTTGCAAAACTAGACGCATTTCTGGCAGACCCGAAGATGGCTTTGCCTGGCAATATGATGGCAACCGGCAATGACCGTGTAGATATCCCCGATCAGGAAACCCGCTGGTCGCTCATTGCCTACCTCACAAAACTCAGGTGACGCGGGTTCGCGGAAAGAGCGCAAAGTCCTACCGCAAGCCACCAATGGTGCCTCAGAACAAAAAACGCCGCGTTGACCCCAACGCGGCGCCTCAAATTCCACTGCTGGGGACAAATCACCCCTGCTTGGTCACCTGGGTAAAGTCCAGCTCCACCGGGGTCTCGCGGCCGAAGATCGACACGGTGACCTTGAGCTTCTGGTTGTCCTCGTCGACCTCTTCGACCATGCCGTCGAAATCCTCGAACGGGCCGTCGTTCACTTTCACCTTCTCGCCCACCTCGTAGTGGATCAGGGTGCGCGGTGCCTCGACGCCTTCCTCGACGCGGCCCAGGATGCCCTGCACCTCGGCGTCGCGCATCGGCATCGGGCGGCCCTGCGGGCCGAGGAAGCCGGTGACCCGGTTGATCGAGGAAATCAGGTGGTAGCCGCGGTCGGACATTTCCATATGCACCAGCACATAGCCGGGCATGAAGCGGCGCTCGGTCGAGACCTTCTTGCCGCGGCGGATCTCGATCACCTCTTCGGTGGGGACCAGAACCTCGTCGATCTCGTCCTCAAGGCCCTGCTCGGCGACAGAGGTGCGGATCTGCTCTGCGATTTTCTTTTCGAAGTTCGAAAGAACGCTGACCGAATACCACCGTTTCGCCATGAACCGTCGTCCTTGTTTTGCCGGGCGGGCCGCTGCCGCGCCGCTGCTTGATCATCCCGATGCAGCCAAACGCTGCGCTCTCCAACAAAAAGCGGCGTGCAAACCGAATCGCTGCACGCCCGCCTCAATAGTTCCTGCTCACGTACCGCCCCAGGCGGCCAAGATCAAGTGCAGTGCCGCAACCTGAACGCCGGAGCCGTCAAACTGCTGCGGGCTTAGCCGAACATCCCCAGAAGCCCTTGCAGGCCATAGCGGATCAGCAGATCGACCAGCGCAAAGAACAGCGCCGTCAGCGCCGCCATGATGAACACCATGACGGTGGTCAGCAGCACCTCGCGCCGGGTCGGCCAAACGACCTTGGACACTTCGGCACGGACCTGCTGAATGAACTGTACTGGGTTGATAGTCGCCATACTGGGGGTGTCTCTCTGCTAGCAGTCAGGGCGATGTAACCGGTGGCGCCCGCGAATTCAAGCCCTGCGCCGCCCGCACGGCCCCTGCCCCGCCCGTTGCGCGGGCAGCGTACGCAGGGTCAATCCAATTTTAATCCACTTCCGGCAAAATTGGCTCCAGCGGTTCCCTGCGGCCTTTCCTGCCGCCCGGGGGACCGCGGTGCGTGAATAATTGAGATAGGATGCCATGACGCCCGCATATTCCTTGTCCCAGGCCGAACAGTTCGAACGCGATGCCCAGCTTGAAGATGCCGCCATGGCCTATGCCGGCATCCTGTCCCGCAACCCCAGGAACAGGCGCGCCCAGACCGCGCTGGAGGGGTTGCGCAAGCAACTGAACGCCCAGTGCGACCCGTCCCCGGTTCATCAGGCCAGCCTGGAGGCCGCGCTGGCAGAGGGCCGCCATTTCGAGGCCGCGGACAGCTGCGGCGCGCTGCTCAAGACCTTCCGGGAATCGCATTTCCTGTGGGATTTCCTGGGCCGCTGCCACCTGGCAGCCGGGCATCTGGACAATGCCGCCACCTGCTTGAACAAGGCGATCGGCCTCAATGCCCGCGCCGCGGGCACCTATGCCTCGATGGGCCGGGTGCAGGCCGCGCGCGGCGACCTGGACAATGCCATGGCGCTGTTCGACAAGGCGCTGGCGCTCAGCACCGGCTGCCTGGACGCGCTGCACGGCAAGGCGGAGGTGCTGATCCGGCAGGGCCGCAGCAACAAGGCGGCCATCACGCTGCGCAAGGCGGTTGACCTGGCACCGCAGAACGCCGCCCTGCACCTGGCACTGGCGGGCCTGCTGAAGCAGCTCGGCGATTTGGCGGAGGCCAAGGCGCATTACGCCCGCGCCGTCCGCCTGAATCCGGCCCTGACCGAGGCGCATTACCAGCTCGGCCTGCTGCTGAAGGGTGAAGGCGCCTTTGCCGATGCCCTGCCCTGTTTCGACAAGGTGCTGCAGGTGAACCCCGCCGACGACCGCGCCCGCACTCAGCGGCTGCACATGCTGGCAGAGCTGAACGACTGGCGCTGGCAGCCGGAATATGCGGACCACCGCCGCCAGCTGGGCCTGCGCGGCAGCGGCTGCGATCCCAGCGCGCTGATGCTGATGGAGGACAACCCCGACCTCTTGCGGGCCCGCGCCCAGTCCTATGCCAGCGCGCTGTTTGCAACCCCCGAACTGCACACCGCCCCGCCCGCCGGGCAGCGCCCGGCCCGGCTGCGGATCGGCTACTTCTTTGCCGCCCGCAGCGCAGAAGACGTGCTGGAGCAGCACGGCCCCATGCTTGCCGCCCACGATCAGGAGCGGTTCGAGATCCGCGTGTATGCGGTCGGCGCGAACCTTCCGGACAGCGCCGCGCAGGCGTTTGCCGGGCTGCCCTGCGGCGTCACGGTTCTGGACGGCAGCGCAACGGATCAGATGGCCGCCGCGGTGAAGGCAGACCAGCTTGATGCTGCGGTGGACCTCTCCGGCTATTCCGGCGGCGATGCGCTGCCCCTGTTCGCCGCCCGGCTGGCGCCGCTGCACATTGCCTGGCCAGGCTACCCCGGCACCATGGGCAGCGCCGCCTACGACTACCTGATCTGCGATGCCGCCGCCTGCCCGCCGGGCAGCGAGCGGTACCACAACGAGCACCTGCTGCGCCTCGCCGATGGCTGCCAGGCCCTTGCCGCCGCCGCGCCGTCCGCCACCCCGGACCGCGCCGACTGCGGCCTGCCGGAAGACGGTTTCGTGTTCTGCAGTTTCGCGGCCGGCAGCCTTATCACGCCGCAAGAGTTCGGTATCTGGATGCGGCTGCTGCACGGCGCCCCGGACAGCGTCCTTTGGCTGCTCGACAACGGCGGCCATGCGGTCTCCAACCTGCGCCGCGCCGCGGCGGCCCGCGGGGTTGATCCGGACCGCCTGGTGTTTGCCCCCGCCGCGCCGCAGCAGGACCACCTGGCCCGGCTGCCGCTGGCGGATCTGTTCCTCGACACCTTCACGGTCAACGCCGCCGCCGCCGCCCGCGGCGCGCTGTCGGCCGGCCTGCCGGTGCTGACCCTGCCCGGACTGCAGCTGGCCGCCCGCACCACGGCCAGCCTGCTGCAGTCCGCCGGCCTGCTGGAGCTGATTGCCGCCAGCGCAGAGGACTATGAGGCCAAGGCCGCAGCGCTTGCGGCCGACAGCAAAGCCGCCAGCAGCCTGCGCGGCAAGCTCCGCAGCCAGCAGCAGACCGCCGCGCTGTTCAGCCCGGAGCGGCTGGCCCGGCAGGTGGAAAGTGCCTTTGACGCCGCCTGCGAGCGCCGCCTGCAGGGGCTTCCCCCGAGTCATCTCGGCGAGGCTTGACCGGTCGCAAAAATACAAGCGCCTGCCCGCAAGGGCAGCGCTGAACCGGCGATGTTCGAGAAATGGCAGGGGCAGCAGGGTTCGAACCCGCGACCTACGGTTTTGGAGACCGTCGCTCTACCAACTGAGCTATACCCCTGTGGTGCGGCATGTCCTACGGCAGCCGCGCAGCGGAGGCAAGAGGGAAATGCGCATTTTCTTGCGCTGCCCGGACGCTTTGCGGGCCGCGGGCTTTGCCCCGCCCCGCCCATGCAGTAAGAGGGGGCAAGGACCGGGGCCAGCGCCCGGGCAAACCTGCAGGAATGAGCCGGACACCGTGAGCCTCAGAAAGAAAATCGCCGACAGCCGCCGGGTCAACCGCGCCATCGAGGGGCTGTTTGCCGCCTATGTGCGATTCGCCTTCCGCACCTCGCGCTGGGACCGCAGCGGTTTCGAGGAGATGGACGCCTGCGTGCGCCGCGGCGAGCCGGTGATCTTCGTCTTGTGGCACCAGCGGCTGATCATGGCGCCCTATCTGTTCGACACCTCGCTGGGCCGCATCTGCGCGCTGACGTCTGCCGCCCGCGCCGGGCGGCTGGCGGGCCAGATCCTGGTCCGGCTTGGGTTTGAAACCATCCCGATGTCGAGCCACAAGCGCCACGTTGCCTTGTCGCGCGAAGTGCTGCGCCGCACCAAGGAAGGCTGCTCCATCGGCATCGCCGCCGACGGCCCGCGCGGGCCTGCGCGGGTGTCCTCGACGGTGCCGGTGGTCTGGGCCCGGATGACCGGCTGCCGGGTGTTCACCGTGGCCTTCGCCGAACGGAAGGTGATCAAGCTGCCGACCTGGGACAAGCAGATGCTGCCAATGCCGTTCTCCCGCGGTGTGCTGATGTGCCGGGAATGGACCGATGAGGTGCCGAAGAAGCCCAGCGATGAACAGGTTGAGGCGCTGCGGCTGAGCCTGGAAGCCTCGCTGGACGGGATCACCGACGCCGCGGATGCCGCCGCCGGGCGCGGCAGCGACAATCCGAAGACGCAGCCAGCCTGACCTGTTGATCAGCAGTGCCGCGGCCAGGCGGCGGGCAGATTGCCCCGCTTGCCTAGCAAATTCGAGACCCTCAGCATCAAAAGCGGCCCACGGTTTCCTAAGGCGTCCTCGCTTAACTCCTCAACCTTTGGGCTAGACCTTTAGCGGGGAGTACCTTCCCGCCCGGACGCCCCGCGTTCGGGCCGCGCCCGGCCTCCCGGAGGAGGCCCTTTCTACCAAGTATCAGGAGACCTGATTACTCGATGATTTTGGACACAGTCTTAGTGCGCTCGTCTCAGGATCATCGCGTTCAAACAAAAAGGGCGCCGCAGGGGCGCCCTTTCCGTTCGAACATTCGCTGACGCGAATTACTCGATGATCTTCGACACGACGCCGGCGCCGACGGTGCGGCCGCCTTCGCGGATGGCGAAGCGCAGGCCGTCTTCCATCGCGATCGGCGC